>JAOACN010000383.1 GCA_026417815.1 Chloroflexaceae bacterium
AGAGACAGGTGGAACGAGACCTTCTGGGTCATCCCGGAGTTCGACGCCCTGCTGGACCAGGCGCGCCGCGAACTGGACTTTGCCCGGCGCAAGGCGATCTATCAGCAGGCGCAGCAACTGCTCGCCGACGACGGCGGCGCAATCATCCCCTTTTTCACCAACGATCTGAGCGCCGCGCACAGGCGGGTCAAAGGTGTGGATAAGCGCTATTTCGATTGGGCGAGGGTGACGATTGAGACCACGTCCTAGCGTGCAGCGGGGAGCGCGTACCGTAGCTGGCTCGCGCACGACAGGTCTGCGGGAGCGTGTACGATGATCAAGCTGATCGGACAACGGGTGGCGCTCTCGTGCGCAACGCTGCTGATCGTCTCGGCGATCATTTTCGTGTCGACCGAGGTGCTGCCCGGCGATGTTGCGACGGCGATACTCGGCCGTGAGGCATCGCCGGCGCGCCTGGCGGCGCTGCGCGAACAACTCGGCCTGGATCGCCCCGCCCTGGAACGCTATGTCGAATGGCTCAGCGGCGCCCTGCGCGGCGATTTTGGCACGTCGCTGGCCCGCCCGAACGTGGCCGTCGGCCAGTTGATCGCCGAACGGCTGCGCAATACGGTATTGCTGAGCATCAGCGCCGCGGTGATCGGCCTGCCGCTGGCGCTCGGGCTGGGCATTTTGGCCGGGTTGCTGCGCGATCGGACGCCTGACGTGGTGATCTCCAGTCTGGCGCTGATCGGAATGAGCCTGCCCGAATTCGTCATCGGCTCGCTCCTGATCCTCACCTTCGGCGTCTCATGGGCGATCCTGCCGGCCGTTACCGTGGCGCCGCCCGATGCGCCGATCACGGCGCTGCTGCCCAACCTGATCTTGCCGGCGATCACGCTGATTATTGTGATGGTCGCCTACATTTTGCGCATGGTGCGCAGCAGTATGATCGACGCCATGGCGAGCGACTATGTGCAGATGGCGACGCTGAAGGGGATGTCGCGCACCCGGGTGGTGCTGCGCCACGCCCTGCCGAACGCGCTCCTGCCGACGATCAACGCCGTTGCGCTGACCGTAGCCTGGCTGATCGGCGGCGTGGTTGTGGTCGAGACGGTGTTCAACTTCCCGGGGATCGGGCGCCTGATGGTCACGGCCGTTCAGGATCGCGACTTGCCGCTGGTGCAGGCCCTGGGTCTGCTCGGCGCGACCCTCTACATCACGATCAATCTCAGCGCCGATCTGCTCACCTTATGGTTGAGCCCGCGGTTGCGGGCGCGGGTGGTTTGAGGGGATAAGGGGCGGAGCACGCTCCGTGTATGGGGCGGAGCACGCTCCGCCCCTACGGGGCACGACACGCTTACCGGGCGGGGCACGCTCCGCTTACCGGGCGGAGCACGCTCCGCCCCTACGGGGCACGCTCCGCTTACCGGGCGGGGCACGCTCCGCCCCTACGGGGCACGCTTCGCTTACCGGGCGGGGCACGCTCCGCCCCTACGGGGCACGCTCCGCTTACCGGGCGGAGCACGCTCCGCCCCTACGGGATGCGGAACATCGGGACACTTGTCAAACGTGTATGAACGTTTCCCTGTTGGCCCGCGCGACTGCCGAGGGCGCACCGCTGCGCGAGATCTGGCGTACGCTGCGCAGTTCGCCGCTCATGCTGCTCGGGGCAAGCATCCTCGTGGCGCATCTGGTGATTGCGCTGATCGCGCCGCTGATCGCGCCCCATTCGCCCACGGCGATCAACGTTGACCTGGCGCTGGCGGCGCCGTCGTGGGCGCATCCCTTCGGCAACGATCGCTTTGGGCGCGATATTCTCTCGCGGGTACTGCTCGGCGGGCGGATCGCGCTGGCGATCGCGCTGGTCGGCGCGGCGCTCTCGGTGCTGATCGGCGGCTTTGTCGGCGTGCTCTTCGGGTATCTGGGCGGCTTCGCCGACGAGACCGCGATGCGCGTCATTGATGCGCTGATCTCCATCCCCGGCCTCCTGCTGCTGCTCGTGATCGTGACCGGCCTTGGCTCGGGGTATGCCGTGATCTTGCTGGCCATGGTCTTGAGCTACGCCCCCGGCGTGGCGCGGGTGGCGCGCGCGGCGGCGCACGAGTTTGTCCCGCGCGATTTTATTACGGCGGCCCGGGCGCGTGGCGAGGCGCCGGTAGCCGTGGTGACCCGCGAACTCTGGCCGAATGTGCTCGACGTGCTGCTGGTCGAGTTTGCGATGCGCGCGTCGTGGATCGTGCTGGCGGTGAGCGGTTTGTCGTTTCTGGGCTTTGGGGTGAACCCGCCGACGCCCGACTGGGGGCTGATGATCGCCGAGAACCGCAGCATGCTGGCCCTGGCGCCCTGGGGCGTCATCTTTCCCATGCTGGCGATCGGCTCGCTGGTGGTGGCGCTGAACGTGGTGGCCGACGGCGTCGCCAAGGCGCTCGGCCTCGATCGTAGTCGAGCGGCGCCTTTGTGAGCCAGCGGGAACGCGGCGACGCGGCGAATGGTTGGCAGATGGACAGGTTGCCGGCTATGCACCTGGTAGCGATCGACAATCTCTCGATCGGCTATCGCGCGCGCGACGGCAGCGTGCACCCGGTGTTACGCGCTGTCGCGTTGACGATTGAGCGCGGCGAACGCCTGGGGATCGTTGGCGAGTCGGGATGTGGCAAGAGTACGCTTGCCCTGGCCCTGCTCGGCTTCATCCGCAGCGGGGGTGTGGTCCTGAACGGCGCTGTGCGCTTTGACGGGGTTGATCTGCTGCGGCTCGCGCCGGGTCCGCTCCAGCGACTGCGCGGCGGCCGGATCGCGCTCGTGCCGCAGAATGCCGGCCAGGCGCTGACGCCGAGCATGCCTGTCGGCGCCCAGGTGGCCGAGGTCCTGACGGTGCATCGCGGGCTGAGCGCCGCCGCCGCCCGCGCGGAGACCGAGGCGCTACTCGCCCAGGTGCGCCTGCCGAACCCCGCGGCCCTGGCGCGGCGCTACCCCCACGAACTCTCCGGCGGGCAGCAGCAGCGGGTGGCGATTGCCATGGCCCTCGCTGGCGAACCGGAGTTGCTCGTGCTCGACGAGCCGACAACCGGCCTCGATGTCACGACGCAGGCCCATATCCTCGATCTGCTCGACGAGATCGGCGAGCGCACCGGCGCGGCGATGGTCTATGTCAGCCATGATCTGGGCGTGATCGCGCGGGCCAGCGACCGCCTGGCGGTGATGTACGCTGGCGAGGTGGTGGAGGCCGGCGCGACGGCGGCGCTGTTCGCCGAGCAGCGGCACCCCTACACCCGCGGCCTGCTTGCGTCTGTGCCGCGCCTGCACACGCCGGTATTGCCGCAGGCCTTGCCGGGGCAACCACCGGCACCCGGATCGCGCGGCGCCGGGTGCGCCTTTGCGCCGCGTTGTTTCTTCGCTGACCCGGTGTGCCATACGACGGCGCCACCTCTGGAGGCGATTGACGCCGGCCGGCAGGTGCGCTGCCATCGCTGGCGCGAGGTAGCGGCAGCCGAAACGTTCGAACTACAGCCGCGCGCGCACCACAGCGCCGGGGCGGGGGCGCCGCCGCTGATCGAACTCCACGACGTCAGCATCTCCTATGCGCGGCGCGGCGCGATTGCGCTGGTGCAGCGCGCCCTCGGTCGCCCGACGCCCCCGCCCACGGTCAGCGCAATCACCTTTACCCTCCGACGCGGTTCGACGCTGGCGCTGGTTGGCGAGAGTGGCAGCGGTAAATCGACGCTTGCGCGGGCGCTGGCGGGGCTGCAGCCGATCCTGTCCGGCACAATGCGGCTGGAAGGGTACGATCTCGGCGTGCTGGTGCAGCGGCGCCCACTCGACGTGCGTCGGCGCATCCAGTTCGTTTTTCAGAACCCCGACGCCTCGCTCAACCCGCGGCGCACGGTCGGCGAGATCCTCGAACGACCGCAACAACTCTTCTTCGGCCTGACGCGCGCCGAGCGCCGGGCGCGTTCGATCGCGCTGCTGGAGCAGATGCGCCTGGGCGCGCACTATCTGGAGCGCTTCCCCGGCCAGCTCTCCGGCGGCGAAAAGCAACGTGTTGCGATTGCGCGCGCCTTTGCGGCGGAGCCGGAGGTCATCCTCTGTGACGAGGTTGTTTCCGCCCTCGATGTCTCGGTACAGGCGGCGGTGCTGAGCCTGCTGGTGGAACTGCAGGCCGAGCGCGGCGTCACCTACCTGTTCATCGCGCACGATCTGGCGGTGGTACGGGCGATCGCCGACCAGGTAGCCGTGTTGTACCAGGGGCGCCTGTGCGAAATCGGCGGGGTGACGCAGGTCTACACGCCGCCGTTTCACCCCTACACGGCGAGCCTGCTGGCAGCGGCGCCGGAGCCCGTGCCAGGGCGGCGCGTCCGCGCCGTCGACCGCGATGACGCGCCGGGAACGCCGCCGGAGCGGGGTTGCCCGTTCTACCAGCGCTGTCCGCGGCGGATCGAACCGACCTGCGCGGTTGAAGATCCGCCGTGGCGCCTTGCCGGGCACGGCCATGCGATCCGCTGCCACCTGCCGCTCGACGAACTGGCGATGCCCCTCGATCGCCTCCCTGCGCGGATGACGGCGGAGCGGCGGGGCGCGGGGAGCGGGGCTGAGTAACCTGGAGCACGGACCGGAATGCTTGCCCCCCGAGGGCCCTGCGCCGTATGGCTCGCTACTCGCGCCGCCATCGGTGCTGGTCAATCGTTTCGAGAAACGCCATAGGGAGTTCGCATACACACAAGGATAGAGCAATGACCGATCACCTGCCCCTTGTGGGCGCCGCCATGGGGATTGCCGACCTGCCGCACCATCTGGCCTGGATCATCGAAGGCCAGCGTGACCTGGAACTCTGGGACCCCTCGTATGGCGACCTGCTCGACGGCGACTGGCGTTCGCACGCGCGCGAGGCGCGCAGGATGCTCGACGGCTACACCGGCCGACTGGGCATTCACGGGCCCTGGAACGGCCTGCCGCTCACCTGCCCCGATCCGCGGGTGCAGGCGCTGGTGAGCGAGCGGCTGAAGCAGGGGCTGGAGTTCGCTGGCGCCATCGGGGCGACGCACATGGTTGTCCACAGCCCGTTCGACTTCTTCGGCAGCCCGCACACGGCCCATACGCGCAGCGCGGGGCTGGAGGCAGAGATTGAACTGGCCCATATGACGCTGGCCGACGTGCTGCCGATCGCGCGGCAGATCGGCTGTACGCTGGTGGTGGAGGTCTGCTACGATACCAACACCCGCCCGCTGATCGAACTTGTGCGCTCGTTCGACGACGCCACGGTGCAACTCAGCCTCGACGTCGGCCATGCGCTGGTAATGCAGCGCGTCGGCGGCCCACCGGCCGACCAGTGGGTGCGCGACGGCGGATCGCTCCTGGCGCACCTGCACCTTCAGGACAACGACGGCCTGCTTGATCGGCACTGGGCGCCAGGCGAGGGCAACCTGAACTGGTATGCGCTGTTCGAGGCGCTGTCCGAACTCGAGCACCAGCCGCGGCTCCTGCTCGAACTGGCCCAACCGGCCAAGATCCCGCAGGGCGCCGCGTATCTGGCGCGGCGCGGCCTGGCGCGGTAAGGGTGCGTATGCGGCACATCTCGAACGCTGCCCCAACGGATGTTGCGCCCCAACGCTCCACCAGGCGGCGGTGCGTGGCGCCTTCAGCGCTACGCGCTGCCTCACGCCGAGGAACGAGGGTTTCTGGGTGGGCGCTGCCGTCCCAGACCCTCCCACAGGAGGTATCGCGACAGGCTATCAGGCACGCTTCGTGAGGCTTCACTGGCCCTGTTCCTGTCACGTCCACGTCACGGCGATCCAGACGTCGGCCAGATCGGCGCCGTCGAAATACAGTTTGAGATCGCCGGTGGGTTTATCGGGCAGCGGGATATTCGTCAACCTGCCGACGAGCAGATTACCCAGTGTGGCATCCTTTGCGAGTGTGTCCTTCCTGGCTGCATTGCCCGCGCCATCGGCGACGTCGATGCTGGCCGGCGCCGGTTGCTTCTCACTACGCGCCAGCAAATCAATTCGCTTCACGTCGTTGAGCCGCCCCTGCGCCCAGAAGGGGTAGTGTTCCGGTTTCAGGGTGAGCGCCAGTTCGTGGCGCTGCCTGCTATGAAGCTACGCTTGCTACTCCGCCAGAGATTTCTGCGGCGGTCGTGCTGTCAGGCGCGGTTCTTCACCGGTAATCAGATAGAACTCGCTGCGAGTGAGCGCCAGTTTGTCGCCATTCGACAGGTGCAGAATCGCGTAATTGCTGTCTTCTTCGTGCTGCAATACTCGCACGCTAACAATGTGATTCACGTTTAGGAAGAGGCCCGGCCTGATTTCGAGGAGAGGAATGGCCTTTTCCGTGCGATCTGCGGGAGGCGAGGATGGTTCTCTGCCTTTGCGGGAAGGTGGCGATTTCGGGTCAGTATTTTGAGCCATGATTGTAGCTCCTCTGGTGATAGCACAGACCAGCGATTCTGGCGCATCAAACATTTGTTGTCGACGTTCAGCAGCCACTGCTGCATTCGTCTTCGCAAACGGATCGTTTTGGCATGCAGCGTTCCGCCGGACCGGCTTCGTATGAACAGATGAGATAGGCGCGGTGTACCGTGCCGACACTCTCTGGGAAGAGAAAATCGCCGATCGTGACCGGCCGTTCGTCGCGCAGGAACGGGAACGGGTACTCGATCACGCCGTGGAAGAGGCAGGGCCAATCCTCGCTTGCCACGGATGTGAGGAAGTAGCGCTCGCAACACTCTTCGTCGCCGTCCTCGCATTTGCAATCGCGTTCGGGTACAAACTCGATCTCGTGGTTCTGCACGCCGCTGCTCATGCTCTGCGCTTCGAACCACAACTCAATGCGCCGCATGCGCACCGGCCGCTGTCCCGGCAGGTACGGGAACATGCCACGGCTCATGCGCAACTTGAGCGCGCGCGTGTGGTCGGGCTGCCCGACTGCCGGTGCAGTTGCCTTGAACCGCTGCCATGCATCGGCAAAATCCTGCCGCCAGTCAAAGAAGCGCAGCCCGGCGCCGGGGAGCAGGCAAGAGGCCGCAGCCCAACTCGCTTTGCGCAGCGGCTCTCCTCCTTCGCGCGCGGTGTAGCTTAACTGGAAGATCAGATCACTGACCGTCTCGACATCAAAAGCGTTTGTCTCCATTGGCAACTCAATCCGCCAGCGGCTGACCGCCCCTGCGTGCTCGAAGGGCAGGTAGCGTTCGTCACGGAAATTCACCTCGAACAGCCCTGCGTCATTCTGTCCCGTGGAGGTGGCAATCGCTTCGGTCGCGCCGTAGATCTTCACGATGCGCGGATCGTCTTTGATCGGCTCGTACCGCAGCCGCTGGCAACAATCACACGCACATTCGCGTGGACAGCAGGTTTCGATGTCGAGCAGCGCGGGTTCGACCCGGATGGCGCTACTCAGTAACGTGAGTTGACAGTGAACCCCGGTATACGGGCCGACGACTGCCGGAATCGTCAGGCTGACAGATTTGATCCGGCGCAGGTAGTGCCCCGGATATTCGCGATCAAGCCGCCATTCTGGAATCTCGATTTCGCAGGCGCCGGTTGTTTTGAGCTGCAAAAAGGCGAGCGGGAAATCCTGTCGCAGTGACAACCGCGTGACGAGTTCGTACTCACGCCGGTTCTGATCGAAGTAGGCCTTCTCCATCGCCCGCAGCGCGGCAGCCAACCGCTCGCCAGCCAGCAGGCCTTCGTGGAGGCCGTCCCACAAGGTCGGCGGCAGGTAGGTCTGGGTCGTCAGCTCACGTTCGAACTGGAACGCTCGTTGCGCCTGACGCGCCCAGCACAAGGCGATGTCGAACATCTGGCGGTGCAGTGCTGCCGTCTCTTGCTGCAAGAAGAGGTAGAGCGCGTGATTGGTGAATTTGTCGCGCAGGAAATCGTGCACTTCCGCCGCCTGCTGTCTCTGCTGTACGAGGTTGTTCAACTGGCGCAGGGCGCTATCGCGGCGCCGTTCCGCCGCAAGGATCTGCCGCTCGATCTGTTGAATCTCAATGTCGAGGACTGTGACCTGGAAAATCCAGTCGGCCTCGCGCCGATCCCAGCCGCTCTCGGTCAGCGACAGGCTGGCCTGTGTACCGGTAATATCGGCGACAGTGTAGAGAATTCTAGCGGCAGCGGCGAACGCATGCGCCAGCTTCGTGCCGATCGGCAGTTGGTTGACGTTCACCGGGGTAGAGGCCATGCCAGCCGCGCCGATTGTGATGTCCGGGATCAGATTCATCACCTGCCCGACCGCTTCCACACTGTTTCCGGAGGCGCGCGTGGCCATCGAGACTCCGGTCAGGTTCTGGTAGGCCTGCTCTTTCGCGATCAAGCCGTTGGCAATCAGGTCAGCGTAGTATTGCCGTCGCGCCTGTGCCGCCTGCTTCGTCTTCTGCAGCGCCTGTACCTGCCAGTCTGCCTCGCGGAATTCCAGCCGGCGGATCTCTTCGGTCAGGTTGAGCAGTTGCTGCTCGTGAGCAGCCCGCATTGCGGCAAGGAACTCAGCGTCGCCTTTCTCGAATGCAGCGAGGAGTCCGGCGCCGAATGCGCGGACCTCACCGGCGATCTCCAGGGCGCGCTGAATGAGGAATGGGAAGCGGTACGGACTGGGCGGGCAGCAACAACCGTCGTCGTCAGGGCAGTTCTCCGCCGCAGTTCGCCACCCGCGCCGCACCGGATCGTCGCTCCAATACGAGGTGTCGGTATGAAGGACTCCACCCGCTAGCCGCGCCTTCGTGAGACAGTGGTGCAGCGCGTCGAGCTGATCGGCGACGCGATCATAGATCTCCATCAGGCGCGGATTGATCGGCGCAAACCGGGGAACGAACGTGGTCACCGTCTGCGGATTTGCGCCATCGTCCTGGCCGAAGATCGTGCGCGGACGTTCGCCGAGAAACTTCGCCAGCGTATCGAGGCGCAACCGCGCCAGCGCATACCCTTCGGACGAGTGCCGGCATAGCGCCGCCTGCGCGTGCTGCAGCAGCGTCTCGAGATACGCGAGCAGGACGCTGCGTTGGCGAGCGGCGCGATCGGTTGTCACCAGTGTGTCACAGCAGGGATCCTGTTCGGTACGGGCAACCCTGCGTGTCGCCAACGCTGTAGATGGCGGGGAGGCGTTCGGCGTTGCCGGTCCTTCGACATCGGTTGGCAGGTCGGGCGCTGGTTGATTGGGAACACTGGGAACGCTGGTTCCGGGCGGCGGTAGTGGCACGGTCGACGGCGGCGGCAGTGGCACGGTCGACGGCGGCTGCGGTCTGCGGCATGTCGCCCAACTCAGATCTTTGTCACCGGGCGCGAAGTACAGTTCGTACCATTTCAGCGCCTCTGGGTAGCGGCAGTGAGCGCGCAGCGCACCGGCAACCGCCATCACCGTCGAATAGAGTGAAGGTTCGAGCGGAGCGCCGGGTTTGAAAAAGATGAAGAACGGATACGCTGGCAACCCTGCCGGGAACGGTCCTGGCGCCGGCGGCGTCGCAATGACTTCCGGCAACACAACGGCTGTGTCGGTCGCGATGTCGTAGCGGAAACCCCATGGCGAAGGATCGGTATGGCCGGGCGGAAGCGCCGCAGCATTCGTGATGCGGAAGCGCAGCGAGTCGCCTTCGCGCCCAATGAATTCGAGCTGCGCCTCGCCACCGCCGGGATTCACGCGCGCGCCATCGTCTGAAAAGCGCGGGGTATGGAATTCGCCGTTGTGGACGCGGCACCACGCCAGTTTCACCATTAGCCGCTTTGGCCACATCAGGAGTTGCGGCAGACGGTCGCGGCGATGCCAGTCCGAGGTCATGTCGGGCGGGTTGACACCCCAATCTGCATCCTGATAGAGGGTCGGGTCGTCCGGATTGAGGACGCCGGGATCGTAATACTCTGAGTTCACCAGCCAGAAGTAGTATTCGTCCACGACCGGCGGATGCACCCGTCCGCACTCAGCGCAGCATGTTGAGGTCGCCGCCTCCAGTGGTGTAAACGCGAATGTGGCCAGCGGTTTTCCGGCGGCGGCAACGCGGAGGAATCGTGTGCCGAGGCGAACGGCCGCTTGCAGCCAGAGCGGAAGCTGCGGCGAGGACGGGATAACCGGCATTTCCGCAGCGTCAGTTGGTGTGACGTTGACTGTTCCGCCTGTTACACCCGGAACATCATCGTTAGACGGGCGTCTGCCGTCGCTCAGCCGTAGTTGCGCCGGCGCCAGCCAGCCTGTCCGGGCGTGCCGCTCAGGCATGCCCATCAAGCCAAGGTTTTGAGGTTGCGGGACCTGTTTGAGCTGCGCCGGTTCGCGATGCTGGAGTGCGATCAACGCAGGATGCGCCGGCCAGTATGGTCCGGGCCAGTACTCCATGCCGCCGGGTTGCGGCGCGGTCAGGGTGATACGGCGCAACTCGGCTTCGAGAAAGCGGAACGCTTCGGTCTGGATCGCGTGTTCGTGCTCTGTCCATTCAACGTAGTTTTCCCTATACAGCATGCGGCGGCGACAGGCCTGCCAGATGCGGAAGTTCGCAAACAGTTTCTCCCATGCCAGCGCAAAGGCCGGCGTCACCACAAAGCCCGGCTCTTGCGATAGCCGCGCGCGTTCGACAAATGACTGCACGGCGGTGATCGCCTCTTCGACCCGGCTCGCTTTCTGGCAAACTCCAACCTCGACATCGATCAGCAGCAGTGCGCTGAGATCTTCGGGCGACGCAGCGAATGTGCCGGGCGCAAACGGCAACGAGACGCGATTCATCCCGGTCAGATATGCAATCAGCGCCGACCGCGCCCGTTCGCGTAGCAGGTTGTTGAGCCGTTCAATGTTGGCATAGCGTAGAGGGTTGCCGCGCTCGATCATGCCGTCGCGGTAGAATCTGGTCAGATTTGCATTGCCTGCTGCCAATCCTGACGCCGCGCTCGCCACCCAGATATCGGGTTGCGCCTGCGCGAGGTCGAGCGGCGCAAACGCCTTGAGCAACTGTCGGACCCACAGCGCGGCGCGCCACACCCGGATCGCCCAGCGGTCATCCGACAGCATGTTCCAATCGACGGTCACGCTGTCGTGGAAGTCGAGGACGAGGGTGGCGTGATCCATATCGACACCGAGATCCACGAGCAGTGGTGTCGGATCATTTGGCTGCTGGTGCACAGCTTCAACAAAACAGAGCCACGCCAGCCGTTGGGCTCGCTTCTGGACATCCGCTCGCATCACGGTGTAGTCGTAGAGGCGCTCGAACCAGTCGAACAGCGCCTGCCGGCGCGCGACCGACGGTGTTGCGCGTTGATCGAGCGGCGCCGGCGGCTGGCGCTCCGGATCGCCGTGGTAGGCGTCGCCAATCGGCAGGAAGTTGAAATCGAGAAAGGCGCGGTGTGAGGTAAACGGTGTACCGGGCACATAGGTGACACCGGCGAATCGGTCCGGCGACGACAGCATATACTCAATCTCAGAGATGCTTGACCGCGCCGTCAGCTTCGCCGACAAACGCAACCGGTGGCAGAAGAGCAATGCCTTGAAGGCGCGCTGATAAGTGCGGCGAATGTCGCGAATGCTGCCGGTGTATTGGAGGGAGAGGTATGCTTGCGCCGCTGGCGCGATCGGCTGTTTGCTCTGCAATGCACCCGGCGAGACGTCGCGATACAGGCGTTCAAGCGGCAGTTCGGTGATACAGTCGCCTGTATCCGGTCCCTGGTATTTCACCGTGAACCCGGTGCGCGCGCGCGCCAGTTCGTGCTTCTCGTCGAACTCGGGCGGCAATTCTTCAAAATCGACATCAATGAAGTAAGCGCCGCGTTTCAGATACAGCGGCCCGGACGCCCGATCAGGCGCCTGCTCACCGGACCACCGATAGTTGAGCAGATGGAAGGTCTTCTGGCCGCGCCGCAGGTTGACCCGCCACCTGTTGTGGCCGCACTTCTCGAAATCGGGCGGCCCACAACCCGGCGTTGGCGCGCCAGCGAAGAAGGTGTATGCGCCGGACTGCTCGACAATGAGCACACCGCTCCAGCGTGCGGTAAACCCCTCAGCGCCGGCGAGCGGCAGACCGTCCTCCTCGTGGAGTGCGAGGCCATTCCGCAACAACGCAAACTTGAGGTCGGCAGGCGGCAGCGTGAAATCGAGCGCCGGAACGATCGTGGGCACCGGCGCATTCCACTCGTTATGCACGGGCGAAAATGCTGTCAACGGCCCGCGCATTTCAGGCCATACGCTCCCGCTCGCTCCCCGCACTTCACCGAGCAGTCCTGTGCCGGTGAGTCTGGTCAGGGCGGCAAAGGCCCCACCCGCTGGCAGCGACCATGCGAAGGCGGCAGGCGGCTGCCCGTTGTCCTGCTCCCAGGCGGTCGCAGGCTGATTTTCGTCGCCAAGCAGATGGCGGAGGATTACCCATGCGAGATCCGTTTCCGCCGTCACCTGATCAGAAGCATACCCCACATGTTCAGCAAGATGTTCGGCAACGATCTGCGCGCGGCGGGAGAATACAACGAAGGCGCGGCGGAAATACTCCCAGCGCTTCGCTTCGTCCGCCTCTTCAATCAACGCCCGTTCTGCCGCGGCAAGGTTGGGGAAGAGGAAGGAGAAGCGCACCAGTTCAGCCCTTGGCGCGAAATAGAGTTGCTGCACCGCCTGTCGCTCAGTGTTCGTCAACTGCTCGATCGCGTTGAGCCTGGCGAGCACATCTTCGTCGCGCAACGGTAATGCGGTAACGAGTTCCTGCGCCGCCGCATCGTACCAGAACGGCGCCGGATGCGGGAAGTTCCACTTGCCGGGGTTGGCGGCGGCCAGCGCAGTGCGATACTGGCGCGCCGGTACACTGACCGTAAACCCTTCGCGCGCCAGGGTCTCCGGGAAGAAATGTTCACCCAGCTCACGCAGCGGGTCGGCGCCGGCTGGCGGTTCATACCCGAATCTGGTGCGCATCTCAGTGGTCAGGGCTGTCCAGCTCAGCGCCGCCACTTCCTCGGGGGTTGCGCGCACATCCAGCAACTTCTGGCGCAGGCTCCAGAGATCGTAGGGGTGCCCTTCCTCAGGAACGTCGAACGGCTGATCGAGCGCCTCATTCCGGTCTTGCTGAAAGAACGGATCATCGCCGTTGAGATGCTGATCGACCGAGAACAGGTACAGCAGCTCGCCGGTAGTGAAATGCGAGCCGTAGATCTTCGCCAGGATCTCTGTGAAGCGCAAGGTGCTGGTTGGTCCCGCGTTCCACGGTCTTGTCGCCGGGTCGAAGCCGCTTAGCAGCGACAATGTATCGAGATTGTCGCGCAGGATCTTGATGAACTCAGGCGGGCGACGGCGCCGGTAACTTCCCGGCAACCGGCCGGGGGCGTGTTCGCGTTCGGCGCGATCTTCAATCCGGCCAAGCCAATGATCCACTGCCCAATCGAATGATGACGCCGGCGCGCCGGCCCACAGACCGAGCAATCGTGTGCGGGTCGCGCCGGTGGCATTCGGTGCGGCGACGGGATCGATGCCCAGATCGAGCTGCCAGTCGTCGCGCAAAATCTGAAAAGCAGCGAGCTGCCGGATGAATTCGGGATTGATGTTCCCCCCCTGAAACAGATTCAGCACCAGACAGATATCGCGCAGATCGGCAAACCGGTAGCCTGCGCCGGGCAGACACTTGAGTGTTCGCCACAGACGGATGAAGACCATCAGCCGGCGCAGCGCATCTTCCGGCGTCGCCGGATTGATGAACTGAATGACGAGGTCTTCGGGGCAGCAGGGCTCGCAATCCGGGAAGTCCGAGACTGGCAGCGTATCGACAGGCAAACCGGCAGCGTTCGGCGTTGCGACCATTCGCCGGCCAAATTCGACGAACCGCGATCGCCACAGATCGAGGAAGTCGCAGTAGTCAAGACCTGTGCGTTTGAGGAACTCCGGGACGCGCACCACAATCGACCGCCAATCGACACCGTTGATCGTATCGGCCGGGAAACCGTACATCTCGCGCAGATCGGTTGCGCTGATGGGATTGACGTACAGCTTCTGGTACTCCTCTGGTGAAAGCCGCAGATACTCGATTGCCAGCTCAATGCGCACCGGATAGCGCCAGAGATGCCGCTGGAAGTCGGCGGCCTCCTGATTGGCGTCAATGGCAAACTCGGTGATCTCTGCGCGGAACGTGCGCATCGTCGCAAAGCGCGACGTGCCCAGCGCGCACAAATAGGTGCGGGAGATGTCAAGCGGCTGCGAGTAGGGGAGAATCGGCGCCGAAAAGTCATTGGCAAGTTTCTCGTAGGCAGCGGGCTTCTTCACTGGCGTCGCCGGGGTCGAATGTTCCGGCAGAGCCGCGAAGAGCGCATCTGGCGCGTGCCCTGCGCCATTCTCATCATCTGCTGGCCTGAGTGCGTGCCCGCCCAATGTGGCGCCGTTGGTGTCGTAGACGACGCCGGGTGTGCCATCGGCGGCGAGGGATTCGAGATTCTCGTTGACGATATCGATCAGTGGCAGGGTGGTGTGAACATTCGCCGCCATCGCATGCAGATCGCCCAGCGGGCCGCGGCGCGGCGCGATCAGCGCGCCGAGCGTGGCGCCAGTGGCCACAGGCTGATCGCACGTCGCGCCAGCGCCGGTGGCGAGCAGATCTTGCAGATACTTCACCGGCCCAAGCGGCGAGAGATGCCACGGCGGAATGCAGTTGATCAGTGAGCCATCGGGGTTGATCGCCGCAAACGGGCCGGGCGAAACCGGCTCCGGAGCGGCGAGCGAACCGCCGGCCGCCGCCTGAATCGCGGCGGCAAACGGATAGGCGACCGTGCCAGTCAGCGCATGCGCGAATTCAGCGAGTGACAGCGACTGAATCTGCGCACGCGAAGTAAACCCGCGCGCATAGAGCGCTTCCAGCAGCGAAAATTGCAGCGCAGCCGGCCCGACACCATTGGTCGCGCGTAACAGTTCGTCAATCGTCTGGAGCGCATTGAGTAGCCATGCCTGCGCGTTTGGATCGCCGGGAAACACCGACTGCAGGGCATTGGTGATCAGGGGCGTATTCCAGTTCGCCACCGGAAACGCAAAGCCGGGAGCAGCCGCCAGGAATGCTGCGAACGGATCATTGGCGGCCAGCGGGATCGACGGCGCGCTCGCCATCGCGCCCGCGGCAGGAACCGGTGTGATCGATTGGATCTCGAAGTACTTGCGCAACTGGCGCACAAACGCCTCGACGCGCTCTTCAGGCGTACCCGGCTTGGTGAAATCCGGCAGCAGGCCGATGTTCGCAGGCAGGAAAAAGGCGTGCCACTGCTGAACCGTGCGCGCTTTGAGCTGCCCCACGTTTGTGACCGGGATCGCTTTGATGGCGGCGATCAGCGCTGTTGACGCGGGTGTGACAACCGTTTGCTGCGTGACCACCGTGAGCACGAGATCGAGGTGTCCGGGAACGAGCGCAGCCGGGAAGGGGTTTTGCTGCCAGAACGGGTCGATTGATGCGCCCATTTCGGCGAGCCATGCCGTCACCAGTGCGTTCACCTCAGCGGTGAGCGAGCAGAGTGGCAGCCGCTGCACCCGCCCGCGGCCAATCGCCACCAGCCTGCGGGCGGCGTTTTCGGGCGTGATGGCAGCGGCAGCGATGATGTTCTTGTCAATCGCCGCCCTGATCGCCGTCACAAGACGCGGCTCGCTATCATCAGTCGCCATCCGGTAACGTTCTTCAGCCGTGATGTTCGTCGCCAGCACAGCCGAGAGCGCATAGAAGTATGCCGCCGGAACCTGAAAGTTGAGGGTCAGCCCGCCAGCGTTTTCAATCACCACCTCCGCCTGCCGGAACGTAGCCCCCGGTGATGGCTGCGGGCCGGTTTCGACTGGAAAGCGTAAACCGATACGGCCCGGATCGGCGCTCTGCTGCTCGGCCCACACTGCGGCTGAGGCAGCGAAGACATACTGCGCGAGGCGATCCGCGTTAGCGTTTTGCAGCGCGTAGTAGCCGAGCAGACTGGATTCGTACTGTTGCCGATCCATGTCTGCCCGGTCACGGTCGGTGTCGCTCCACGACATGTCGGTCGGCGGGCGGGTGTACATATCTTCGAGCCGGCGGTTGTTCGGCCGCGGCGGTGGCGGCGCAATCTGGCGGTTCCAGATGATCTCGCGCGCAATCTGGCGCGCCTGCACGACAGTCAGCGGGCTGCGGTTGGCGAGCGTGGCCCCGCCAGCCGGGTCCTGCGCGAGCACCTTGTTGATCGCGGTGAGCAGCGGGGCAAACTTCGGCGGAGAGCCGTCTGCGGGCAGTTCCACGAAGGCAGCGTTTGGATCGAGCGCGACGCCGGGATCGGGGAGCATCACCACGATCGCCGGCGGGTCGACATTGATGTATGTCTGCGGATTGTTTGAGAGCGGCGCATTCGGTTCGACCTTCACATTGAAGTCGAGCCGCTCATAGGCGATGAGCTGGTTGCCCTGCCGGATCTCGAGACGGAGATCCGGCGTGTTGAACTCCGTGCCCGGCGGCGGGTTCAGTTCGATGATCGCGGTCGCCACCGCTTCGAGGCGCACATCGAGATTCAGCAATATCGGGTACACCGAGAAGTGCTGCACAATGCGCTGCGTCGCCGGAGTGAAGGCGGGACCGGTGGCATTGATGCCGGTGTTCGGGATCCATACCCCCTGCGCCTGCCCGACCAGCGCGCCTTCCGTCGGGTCGCCGAACGACAGGTCGAAGGTGCGGATCGACAGATTGGTCAGATAGCTGCTAAACATGGCGCCGCTGACCGGCTTCATCGGCACAAGACGGACGAGAATGACTTGTGGCATGGAACGCCTCCTATCAGATGAACCGCGCAAGCGCGGTTGAATGCACACACTGGCGCCGCGACGCCACGTGCGGTTTCTGCCTCACCGGCAAAGTAGACATCCAGATAATTTCCAACAACTCCACTTCACACCTGAAATGAACATTCACAAAATAATCCGGCATTCGCGCTGCGCCCGGCGGCTGATGGACTTGGAATCCATTTTCCGCTATCCGCCCACCCGCCCGGCGCCTAAAGTCGCGGGCTACGGTTGCGAAGCCCGCCTGCGCGGGCTAGATCCGGCGATACCAGATTATTTTCTCAAACTCCAAAAGCCGCGGGCTGCGGTTGCGAAGCCTGCCTTCGCAGGCTTTACCGGATTTATTTCTTAGTTTGGCGAGTTCATTCTCGCTGCGCAGGATCAGGCGCATCTGCTCAAGCAGCGTGTCCCAATCGTTCGTGCTGATCCTGCCGCGCAGGTCAGCGATCACGCCTTCCGTTTCCCTCAGCGCCACACGCAGACTCTGGCAGAGGCGAAATTTGCGCTCGGTTTTCATCCATTCGGTGTAGTTCTCCAACCCGTAGACTTCCTTGAGAAATTCAGCTTCATCTGCGATGCGCAGAATGTCGCCGAGGCGGAGGATGATCATCGTGAGCGTAGCGTGGATAAGCTGGTGGGCGTCATCTAGCACCTGACGATAGCGGTCGCGCTCGCTTCTGGGCAGGCTGGCCATGCTTTTCAGCCAGCCGCCGATTTTGCCTAGGGCGTCGATCAGGCTGGCGAAGAGGTTAATGGCCATAGGATTGGCTCTGCTCGAGTTTGGTTTCCCGACACAATACAATGTTGTCTCAATAGAGAGCATCCGTATGCCACTTATGTTGTTGACTTGTGTGCATTCCTCAAAACCATTGCTCTTGATAGAATGCGACTTGTGGAAGACTTTCGACGTTTTCTCCAGTTCCTAAATTCCTAATTGATCATGGTGTATATTTTCGCTGACCAAATAGGCTCTTCCACCAGCCGTCCAAGCCCCATCCTGTCGGACGTGTTACATGGGCTGGCGGCACAATGTATCCTTCACCAGCAGCATAGGGAGCGCGGATGTTTGTTGGATTTGGGTCCCACTTAAACGACCTGAAATAATTTGAGTAGGTCGGCGGGCCATTCATCACCCAGTCGCCAGGTTGGAGCCCCGGCCGGCCCCAGCGGGATACAGGTACCATTGACGCCGGTGCAAATCCTGCTTCAGTGGCGCTCACAGGCCCACGGAAGATGTGTCTCGATGTCATCGTGCTGAGTGCGGCATCGATCTCCTCGTCCGCAAGATTCGCGAAGGGATTTGGAGGGGAACCGCCACCGGCGCGTGCTCCCCATCCAAGTGTTATTACGCCGATTATAAACTCGACACCCCGCCAAGCGCGCTCCTCGTTTGACATTCGCCGTCCAATATCCCAGTGCCTGTCAACCAACACTCCGCTGATATTGCTAATCTGCAAACCGGAACTTTCTCCTGTGATGGCCTCACCGCCGCTCACGCCAACACTCCAGGCAGCACCGGCCGGATTCGCACCTGTCTCTTATACACATCTCCGAGCCCA
>JAOACN010000410.1 GCA_026417815.1 Chloroflexaceae bacterium
TCGAGGTACAGCACGGCGTAGAAATCGCCCACGCCATCGGCGAACTGCGAAGGCAGCCCACGCACCGACCCGTCCGGCAGGGTCAGCCAGATGTCCACCCGCTCGCCGGGGTAGAACAGCGTGCCCTGCACCTCAAAGACGTTCCGCTGCGGGTCGGCCCGGTCGGGCGGGAAGGCCACCCGGAAGGTGGCCCAGCCGGTCGGCGTCACCGGCGGCGAGGTGAGCGTAAAGGTGGTAATGACACGGTAGCGACTTACGGCGCCCTGAATGGTAAACTGGTAGGTACCTACCGGATTCAGGCCGTCGAAGGTGAAGGCGGCGCGGAAGTCGCCCGAGTTGTCGGCAAACACCTCCGGACCGGGGGGGAAGTTCAGCACCGTCCCATCGGGCGCAGTGATCCAGATGTCGATCCGTTCGCCGCCCAGGAAGCCGCCGCCGTTGATGTCCACCCGCGAACCCTGCACGCCCCTGGCTTCGTTGCTGCCCACGCGGGTAACCGCCGCGAACGCCGGGCCGGGGTTCGGCCCCGGCGCGCCGCCAGGTACCACCACCAGCGCCGCGCCCGCCACCTTGCCGCTGAGCAGGCCGCGCCCGGTAAAGAAGTAGCAGCCGTAGGGCCAGGTGCCCGGCACGGTCAGCACCGCCGATACCTCACCGGCGATGTTGGCATTCGCCCGGCTGGCGAAGGGGTCGTTGATCACCTGATCGATCGTGCCGTCGAGCAACCGCGCGGCTGGCACGGTGAAGAGCCGGCCATCGGGAAACGAGATGTCAACCTCGACTGGCTCGGTCCAGTAGCGCGACAGTTTGAGCTGAAAGCGCCCGCCCTGGAACACCGAGGGGGCGCTGATGCCCACGCGGTCGCACACAACCCGGGGCCGGTCGCTGAAAATGGCGAACGAGGCCGTCGAAGCCGATGAGGTATAGGCGAACACCCCCAGCACAAGCGCCAGGGCCAGCGCGAACCCGGCGGCGGCGAACCGTAGCATACGTCGTGGTCGCATAACTCGTTCCTCTCGTTCGAGACGCCCGGGCGGGCCGTTCCCGCCCGGGCCGCACTACCCGAAGGGTGTGCTCCAGCTCTCGGGCAAGCCCCAGACTCCAGGTGGTTCGTTGGTGTTAACGATCACGCCGCCAACACCAACGAACCATGACCGCGTCGGGCGGC
Source organism: Chloroflexaceae bacterium (assembly GCA_026417815.1). Lineage (GTDB taxonomy): Bacteria > Chloroflexota > Chloroflexia > Chloroflexales > Chloroflexaceae > JACAEO01. Next base: position 1,169 of record JAOACN010000410.1, read on the forward strand.
TATGCCGCCCCAGACACCAGCGCCGGAGGCGGAATTACATGAGCCCTGGCAAGAAGGGCGCCTTTGCGCCAGCCGGTGTGTGATGATATAGTACTGACAGGAACCTGATACGCCCAAGCTACGTATATTACGACAGGCTTACACACGATGACCGTTTCCCGCTACACACTGCTCTACGATGGCGCATGCCGGATCTGCACCGGCCAGATCGGCTGGATCGAGGCCTACAACGATGCCGGCTGGATCGAGGTGCTCGACATGCGCTCACCCGAGGCCCGCGCCCGCTTTCCGCAGGTCACGCCCGAGGACGCGCAGCGTGAGGTGCATCTGGTGGCGCCCGACGGCACGCTCTACCGTGGCGCCGATGCGGTGCGCGAAACCCTGCTGCGCCTGCCCAGCCTGCGCGGACTTGGCGAGTTGATGCGCCTTCCCGGCGCCATGCTCTTCGCACGCCCGGTCTACGCCTGGGTCGCCCGGAACCGCTACCTCCTCGGCGGGCGCACCGATGCCTGTGATGACGGCACTTGCCAGCGTTAATCTCATTTCGCAAACCCCGCCAGGGGCAAAGTGACGTGAGGAAACCGGGTTTCCCCACGTCCCTCCTCCCTCAGGGAGGGGCCGGGAGGGCGTAGTCCTCCCAGAAAAGGGATCGGATAACCTGGTTATCCGGACAGGCTCGAAGCCTCTTCAGGTTACCTATGCTCTCTCACTATGCGCGCCGGGGGCTGATCATCCTGTCGGTCCTGTGGTGTCTCGCCCCGGCGATCCTTCTGGCTGGCGACGGAGGCGCGCCTCAACGTCTCGCTGCCCCGCCGGCGCTGCGGTTCACGGCGGAGCGCCCCGGGTTGCCGCTGCTCCCTCCCAATGCGTCCCTCCGCCAGATGCCCCCTGATCGTGGCGAAGAAACGCCCGGGCACGGTTCACGGGCGATCTTCTTCGCCTTCCTCTGCCTGTCCCTCATTCCCATCCTCTCCCTCGCCGTCGCCTTTGCCCTTAAGCGCCGCTTCGACACCCTCGGTCGCCAGCGGCGCGCATCCGGCAAGTACAGATCTCCCAACACAAGGTAGTACTACCTCGACGATCTTTGAAGTATCAAATAGCGCCTTGCCTTCCTGGGCAAAGTCGGTGCATACTAAGTACAGATGGGTTTCTGGTCGGCGGGGCGCGCCTGAGATATGGTTCGTGCCTGAGTTGCTGTCTGGAGGGGCGCGGGGAGGCAGAGTCTCCCCACAGTTCCCGTAGTACCCGCGGCGGGCGCGCCCCCCGCGAGTCTGCGTCACGTCTGCTCGCTGCGGGCGGAACCAGAGGATCGCGGAGAGAGGGCTCCCGTTCTTCTGGCAGGTTATCGTGTCGAGGAGGAGCTACAATCGATGCCGCTGCTGTTGCATTTGATGATGGCCGGGGTCTGGGCCTCAACCGTCGTCATTCACACGCGCCGTTTGTTTCGTCTTGCTCGCGTCGAGCAGTTGGCTCGGTGGGAAGATCGTGTGCGCCTCCGCTCCGGAGCGAATCGGATCTGGTGGTGGTTGGGCCAGCAGGAGTTCTGGCGCGGGGTGATTCCCGATTGCCTGCGGGCGATGGAGATTACGGCGATGATCTTCCTGATCGCCTGGGGTATGAGCATGTAGACGCGCCTGCGGCTGCACTGTGCACGAACGACGTGATGAGGACGTTCCTGGGAGGGCGCGGCGCTCTCCAGACCCTCCCGTGTGGGGCCTATGTTCACCGAGTTCCGCGTGCAGTGGGCGGCTGTGGCGTTTGGCTGGCTGGCCGATTTTTCTCTTCGTGTCCTGATCCAGGTGACGCTCGGCTGGCTCGGTGCGACCCGCGTGTTCACCGCGCCGAGTCTCCATGAGCCGCTGCACGTGTTCATCCTCGCGCTCATCCTTGCCGCCACCGCCACCGGCGGCTTCATCGCGGCGCGCATCGCTGGCGCGGCGTTTACCCTGCACGGGTTGCTCGTTGGCGTCACGTCCATTCTGGCGGCGGCGGTGAGTAACCCCGGTCTGGTACCGGTGCCGCGCCTGCTTGTCGCCGTCCAGGCCCTGAGTTTGTTGACCGGCGCCCTGGGTGGGGCGCTGGCCTTTTTTGTTGCCCGCGGACGGGTGTCCGGGAGATGACTGGCTGCCGGGGGTTGGGGCGCCATCCGCGCGGGGTCCAGGAAAACCCGCTTTCTCCCCAGACCACTCCGCCCACCGGCCCGGCGAGCAGGGGCGTGGGGAAACCCGGGTTCCCCACGCTCACCTCAGGAGCGCCGCAAAGAGCGGCGGCGGCGGGCTGGCAAGGGCCAGCATCGCGCCGCTGATGGGGTGTCGCAGGCGTAGTTCGGCGGCGTGCAGCAGATGACCGGGCAGCGGCCTGCCGGCGTAGCTGGCCGGGCCGCCGTAGCGC
>JAOACN010000528.1 GCA_026417815.1 Chloroflexaceae bacterium
TCGCTCGTCGGCAGCGTCAGATGTGTATAAGAGACAGGTTCGGCACCGAGGAGCAGAAGCGCGAGCTGCTGGTTCCCCTGGCCTCGGGGCGCATGCTGGGCGCTTTTTCGCTCTCCGAGCCCGGGGCCGGTTCCGATGCCGCCGCGCAGAAGACCACCGCCGTGCGCGATGGCGATACGTATGTGATCAATGGCGTGAAGAACTGGGTCACCAACGGCGATCACGCCGATACGATCATCCTGATGGCGATGACCGACCCGGCGAAGGGCCACCGCGGTATCACTGCCTTCCTCGTTGACACCCACGCCCCCGGTTGCAGCATTGTCAAGGTGGAGAACAAGCTTGGCATCCGCAGCGCCCATAGCTGCCAGATGGCCTACGACAACTACCGGCTGCCGGCCTGGCGGCGTCTGGGCGAAGAGGGCCAGGGTTTCAAGATCGCCATGACCATCCTCAACGCCGGGCGCATCGGCATCGCGGCCCAGGCCGTGGGCATCGCCCAGGGCGCCTATGAGGCCGCGCTCAACTATACTCGCATCCGCGAGCAGTTTGGCCGCCCCATCCACGAGTTCCAGGCCGTCGGGTTCACCCTCGCCGATATGGCCACTCGCATCAAGGCGGCGCGTATGCTCACCTACGAGGCCGCCTGGCGCAAGGATCAGGGGCTTGACTATGTGAAGGACGCTTCGATGGCCAAGCTCTTCGCCTCGGAAACGGCGATGTGGACGGCTACCAAGGCCATCCAGCTCCACGGCTCCAATGGCTATTCCAAGGAGTACCCCGTGGAGCGCTACTTCCGGGATGCCAAGATTACGGAGATCTACGAGGGTACCAGCGAGATCCAGCGCCTGGTGATCAGCCGCGAGATTACCCGGCACTAGGAGGGCCACCCGGCGCCAGGAGGGCCACTCGGCGCCAGGAGGGCCACCCGGCGCCAGGAGGGCCACTCGGCGCCAGGAGGGCCACCCGGCGCCAGGAGGGCCACCCGGTACCAGGAGGGCTACCCGGCGCCAGGAGGGCCATCCGGCGCCAGGAGGGCCGCCCGGCGCCAGGAGGGCCGCCCGGCGCCAGGAGGGCCATCCGGCGCGAGGAAGGCCGAAGCATTGGCTGCGCCAATGCTTCGGCCTTACGGCGAGGACAGGCTTCTCTCGATCCCTCCCCTCTCCAGCCTATGCCCCTCGCGCTGGCGCCGCCAACAATCCGTTCAGCGCCCGCACCAGGCGCGCCTGGGCCGCCGGAACCGGGTCGCTCAACTCCACGGCGCATTCCCGCCTGCCGATGCGCGTGACGATCTCGTAGCTGTAGCCGTCGCGCGTGGCGCTCCGTTTGTCCTGCGGCGCGCGGGTCAGTTCGCCGCGCAGGATCAGGCCCTTCAGGCGGGCCAGCGCCGCCGGCCCCAGGCGTCGCGGTCGCCCCTCCCCATCGTCCAGCGGCAGCACCCGGCCATTGCGGTAGACGATGATCGCCCGTGAGGTGAAGCGCAGGCCGCCGCTCTTGCGGTAGGCGATCAGGCCGTTGCGGGGTAGCCGCAGGCGGTCCTCGTCTGCGCCTTCGGACGCCTGCGCTTCGCTCAGGCGCGTGTCATGGCCGCCCGCCAGCGCGCCGCTGAGCTTGATGCCCTCGGCGGGTGCGGCTGGCTCTCTGGTCTCGTCGCTCATTGCACCTCCATGCTTGCGATCACCCGCTCGAAGCGCCGGCTCTCCCGGTCAAAGACCTGATCCGGCGCGCTGAAGGTGACGTAGTACGACTGGTCGGCGGTCACAATAATGTACTCGCGCGCGCGCACCACCACTGGCAGCGAGGCGCGCCGGGGCTCGTCAATCGGCTGCACCACGTAGGCGTACTCCGTCGCGATCGCCCGCGCCCCGCCAACCTCGGTCTCCGCCTCGCCGAGAAAATGGTACCCCGTGAGCGCCTGCCGTTGCTCCACCCGCCGGTCGAGCAGGGTTTGCAGGGTGGGCGGGTCGGCAGGGTCGAGGGGGCGGCTCTCGACCGTCATGGAGGTTTTGACCGCCGAGGGCGTGGCCGGATCCGCCACGCGCAGCACGACGTCCTGGAGCGACTCGACGGCGATCCAGTCGGCGGGATACTCGAAGCGCAGCGGGGTGGCCTCGTCCTGGAAGGGGCGGGTGCGGGTGGTGGCGCCGATCATCAGCAGCCAGCCACCGAGGAGGAAGAGCAGCGCGGCCAGGGCCACGCCGATGTCCTTGGGCCGCATGCGCAGGGTGTAGATCGGCTCGTTGCGCGCCAGGTCGCTCATAGGCACCTCCAAGCTACTGCCCGGCCCGGCGCAGGGTGACCGCGGTGCTGCGGCGCATGAGCGCAGCCAGGGTCAGGAAGGCCCCCAGGGCCACGATCAGCCCCATGAGCAGCGAGCGCCAGGGCGCCACCTGCAGGCCCACGGCGCTGACCTCGCTGATCAGCCAGCTAAATACGCCGTTGAGCGTCGTTGCCAGCACATAACCCAGGGGTACCCACCAGACCGGCCTGTGCTCGAACCTGGCCTCAGCCATGAACCAGCCCTGCAGTCCGCCGAAGGACGCCGCGGCCAGCGCCGTGGTAACGGTGGCGATCACTCCCGGGCCGAGGGCCACGCCGTCGTTGGCCAGCACGAAGTACAGGTTGCTGACCATGGCGATGCCCAGGCCGGCCATGGTGCCGTAGATGATCCCGTCCACCCGCTCGTCGAACTCCGCCGTGTCGTAGACCAGCAGACGCACGGCGACGTAGACGATGGCCTGGTAGGTGGCGCCGATGATCAGGATCGAGGCCAGCAGCGAGGTCAGCGTGGTGCGCGGCGCCCACACGCTTACCTGGAACCAGTCGTAGATGACGCGGCGGGCGACCACATCGGCGAGCAGGGCCGCAAGCAGAAAGACCGCCGCGACGCGCTGTTTCGGCTCTGGTTCCAGGCGATCCTGCTGGTAGAAGAAAACTACCCACAGGGCCGAGGGGATCACCGCCAGCAGCACGCCGGCCGCCAGCAGGGCCGGGCCGCTCAGCGGGCCGATCCGCTCGGCAAGGTAGGCGACCACGGCCGCCAGGGCGGCCATCCCGCCGATCTGCAGGGCGGTTGCCCGCCAGAAGCCCGGACGGGGGCGGTTCACCGCCGCGTAGTGCCGTGCGCAGTAGGCCCTCCCCCCGAGGGTCTGGTAGGGCGGAGTCAGCGGCTCGTGGCAGACGCAGCATTCGATGGTGTTCTTCTCGGCCATTGCTCTTCCTGGAGGGCTACGCCCTCCCACATCAGGGCTGCGCCCTCACATCCTCCGATCGCGCTAGCGCCCGCGGCGCAATTCTGCGTCCACCCGGTACGGGTTGGTGGCATTGGCGGGGATGGACACCTCCTGGTCGGCGATGATTGGCCGGTAGCCGGCGCCGAAGACGATGACGCTGTAGCTCTGGCCACGGGGGACGGCCTGCTGCGTCCGGTAGACGCCCTGCCGGTCGGTGACGCCGAAGGTCAGCACCTCGTTGGGTGAGAGGGTGTCATCGGCGGCGGCCTGGCTGGCGGTGATCCCCGGGCGCATCACGAGAAACTGCACCCCCTCGATCCCCCGGCGGGTGCTGGCATCGGTAACCTGCCCCTGGATGTAGACCAGATCGGCGTTGCTGGTTGGCGGCGCGGCCGGTCCCTCACCGGTGGTGCAGGCGATCAGGGCCACGTCGTCAACGAACATGCTCGAGACGTTGCCGCGAGGGTTCTCCGAGGCGAAGACCAGGCGGACACTGCGCCCGGCCAGGCGCGAAACGTCGAAGCTCCGTTCGCGCCATGTGTCGTCGCCGCCGCGCGAGGAGATCTCCTCGACCACCTGGATCGGGTCGCCCTGGAGAGTGGCGAACAGGGCGCTGAAGCGGGCGGCGGGGGCGAAGGCGCCGAAGAGGCCGGTGGTTGCCTCGTGGATCAGCCGGGCGTAGCGCAGTTCCACCCGGGTGGCGTTGGCGGGGATGCGCACGTCCTGGTAGAGGTACTGGAGCGTTTCCTGGTCCTGCCCGCCGAGCCAGGCGCTGTAGCGTCCGCTGCGGGGTAGCTGGGTATCAATGATCGGCGCGTCGCCACGGACGACCTCGATCCAGGCTTCGCGCTGTTCAAAGCCTCCGGCGACGACGATGTCGCTGCAGCCGGCGGGGAGGGCCGGGGCGGGCCGTTCCGGCGCGGGGCCGCCCGAGGGCACGCCGGTGGTGTCGGAGACCACCGGGCCGCCCGGCACCGCCTGGTCGGTGATGCCTACCTGGGCGAAGGCCTGGCGCACGGCCTGCACCTCGGCGCCCTGGCCGTACAAGTCGGCGGCGGCGCGGGCGCTGGCGTTGGCCGCGTCCACGAAATTGGCGCCCGGCGTGAGGTACTGGGTCAATGCGCGGTAGGCGATCTGTTCCGTCTTCTCCCGGCCAATGGCCTGCGCCAGCAGGTAGTGGGCATGGTTGGGGATGCCGCTGTTGACATGCACGCCGCCATTGTCGGCGCGGCGCGTATTGGGGAGGTTGGCGTACTCGGCCATGGTGGCGGGCTGGCCGATGCCCTCCAATGGATTAGCCGGATCATAGGCACCCTCGGCGTTCGGGTCCTGCATGCTCCGCAGATAAGGACGCGGATAGGGCGGCGACTTGATCACGTCTTCGCCGATCAGCCAGTCGTCACGGTCAATCATCGCGGCGAAGACGTCGGAGTACGACTCGTTCAACGCCCCCGACTGTCCCTCGTAGATCAGGTCGGCGCTGTACTGGGTGACGCCGTGGGTGAACTCGTGGCCGATGACGTCCAGCCCAAACGGCAGCGGCTTGAAGATGCGCCCGCCGTCGCCGTAGATCATCTGGTTGTACTCCCCCACCCAGGCGGCGTTCTCGGCGTCCTGAGGGTCACTGCCGAAGTTGACGGTGGAGACCAGGGGCATGCCCCGCCCGTCAATCGAGTTGCGCTGGAAGGTCTTGAAGTAGTAGTCGTAGACGGCGCCAGCGCCGTCGTGGGCCGCCTGGGCCACGGGGTCGCGCGAGCGCTCGCCTTCGTCAATGATCAGCCGGCCCGGCACGCGGGTGGTATTCTGCGCGGTGAAGGTACGCCGGCGCCTGGTATGCATAATCGTGTCGAAGGCGTGGATCACCAGCGGCCGCCTGGCGTTAACGAAGTAGGTCCACTGGCCCAGGGGGGTGGTAGTAAGGATGGTGAGTTGCCAGGCCAGCGCGGCCCCGCCGCCCTCGTCCACGTAGACCACCAGGCGCGTCTTCGCGGGCACGGGGTGGATCGCGACGCGGGCCAGTTCGTCAGGATCAAGCTGTTTACCCCGCAGGTCAAGCAGGGCGACGGCCAGGGCCTCCTCGGGGGTGGCGGTGGGACCGGTAGCGACCTCGATCTGGGGGTGGAACTGCCCGTTTACGGCGACGATGCGCTGGTCAGGGTCGAGATGCACGACCAGTTGGCGTCCAAAGACGGGCAACCCCTGATGGACCTGATCGAAGCGCAGGTGGGCGAAGCCAAGCTGCGCATCAGGTTCGTAGCGTAGCAGGCGCAGTTCCCCGGCGGCGCTGCGCAGGCCGAAGAGGGCGCGATTCTGGTCGAGGAAACCGCGCGCGATCGCTTCGGGCTTGCCGGCCTCGGCGGCGGTGGGGACGTAGGGCAGCCGGTCGTCGGCGCGCGCCGGTTGCACGAAGCGGGCCACGCCGGTTAGCGGGTCAAAGGTAGCCTGGAGGGGGGCGCCGGTGCGGGCCTGGAGGGCAGCAAAGGCTTGCTGAGGCGTTGTGGCGCCGGAGAGGGGGAGGGGCGCCGAGGTAAGGCGGGCGCCGGCGAACCGGACCGGGTGCGCGGGGCGCGGCCACGCCAGCGGCAGCGCGGTCAACGCATAGGCGAGAACCAGCAGCGCGAGGTGGATCTGGCGACGCCCGGCGAGTATCGGTCGCTTCATGCAGACATTCCCAGGGACGCGGGAGGAGGCGTGGGAGGGCGAGGCCCTCCCCGCAAAACATCCCTTGTCCCCACCAGCTTGTCAAGCCACGAGACAGGTC
>JAOACN010000520.1 GCA_026417815.1 Chloroflexaceae bacterium
TGGGAGGGCAAAGCCCTCCCAGGAACCCTCTTCCCAGCCCGTGGGTGTATCAGGACGTGAACGGGAGGGTGTGGGAGGGCAAAGCCCTCCCAGAAACCCTCCTCCCAGCCCGTTCGTGAAACGGGACGTACCGGAAGCATCTCGTAGTTCACAGATCAATTATTTTGTCAAAGGATCGGTTTCCTTATAATTTTTAAATACCGCATATTTTAACTAATTATTGACTGAAATCGGGCCTTCGTGAAGCCTTGACGCTCAAGCGGCCTGGATATACTATATTACCCGGTACTGCGATGCAACATGCCGATGGTTCTGGTTTCGCCATAACCATCCTCCCGCGCACGCGTGTCCTTCGCGTGCGCCGATGCGGCAGTTGTTAGTCGGTGGCGAACCTCCCGGCGCCCTGAGCCGCCACAGGCGACACTGGAAGGATAGGGTCATATGCCTTTCGCGCCGAAATCGGCGCCGCCGCTTCCGGCCATGCTGCCTGTTATCTCTCCCGCTCTCAATCAAAGCTTGCGGCAGGGCCTTGTCGTGTTTGAGCACGCGCCCGGGGCGCTGCACTACAGTCAGTTGAGCGACCAACTGCAACGGCGTGCACGGCCGGTCATCTGGGCGCGACTCGGTCCCGAGGACGCCGATCCGGCTACGCTCCTGATTTCGCTGGTGATGGCGGCCAGGCGCCAGATCGCCGAAGCCGGTCGGGCCACGCTCGATCAGATGCGCCGCACACCGGGCCCGATTGCGGGCTGGCCGGTGCTCTTCGGGCAGTTGGCGGAAGAATTGAGCGCGACACTGCCGCCCGAGAGCGCCTTCGTGATCGAGTACCCCCACGTGCAGCAGGATGTGCACCAGGACTCTCTCGCGTGGCGGCTGCTCTGGGAGCATACCCTGCCGCTACTGGCGAGTCGTCTCTGCTGCGTCGCGCTTGGCCACAACGTACCCGGCGCCACCCGCCGCATTAGTGACGTGGTCCTTTACAAAACCACCGAACTGCTTGTGGATCTGCGATCGGCGGATAGGCTCGCCGATCACCTTGGCGCGGGTCTGGAAAGGGCACACCTTGCCCACCTGCACCGCCTTTGCCGCGGTCAACTCTGCATCATCGAGGATGCATGCCTGGCCAGCACGATCCTCGGCCCGGCCCTGGTGGGCAGGCTGATTGACCGGTCGAGCTCAAGCGAAGAGTTGCTGTTTCAGATCGCCCAGGCATGGTTGACAACCGTCACCACCGACGCGCAACACGCATTGGCCCTGACCCTGCAGGTCGAGTATTATCATCCGGAGTTGATCCAGGCCGCCTTCGAGGGCACTTTGCCCCCCGCTGGCCCGTGGTTCTTGCCGCTCCCGGATACCTGGGCGTGGGTGCAGCCGGTCTGGCGTGATCCGCTTAAGCGGGCGCTCCGGGGGGCGGCCCGCTGTTCGAGTGATGTGTTACGCTGCGCGGCCAGCTATCTCGCCGAGCGAGAGGCCATCGAACGGGCCGTGCCGCTCTACTTTATCGCTGGCGATGTTTCCGGCGCGGCCAGTTTGATCCACGGCGATCTCGACCAGTTGCTCAGCGCGGGCCAGTGGGAACTGTTGTCGCGCTGGATCGAGGCCCTGCCGGCGTCAACGCTGCGCAAGTGGCCCTGGCTGGTGTACGCCGTTGGCGAGATCGCCGCGGCAAGTAGCGAGTTTGAGACGGCGCGCAAGATGTTCGATGCCGCTGCTGCCCTCTTTACCGCTCAGCAGGATGTTGAGGGCAACTGTCAGAGTCTGCTCGCCGAGAGCGCCCTCGCGGCGTGGTCCGGCGACCGGGCCCACGCGCAGATGCGCTCCCTGGCCGCGAGAACGGTTGCCCAGAGCGCCGGGCTTGACTGGCACCATGGCTGGGCGGCATGGCAACTCGGCTGCCTGGCCGCTTCCAGTGGCGAGCCGCTAGAGGCCAGAAGCTACTTCGCCGAAGCTCACCAGGCGGCCGAAGCGGCGGGCGACGCTTCGATGCTTGAACTGATCCAGCGTGTCGAGCACCTGGTGAACCAGCAGTGCGAGATTCTTCACCAGCAGGCCTACCTCCAGCAGGCCTACGCCGAGCTTGTGCAGACCAAAGCTGCGCTCGACGCGCAGGTGAAAGAACTGGTCGGCGCACCCCCTGCCCCGCTCGACGTGGTGCTTACCTACCGCGGTTGGAGTCGCACACCGCTGATGCTGAAGCTGCCGGCCCCGACGTTGCCCGTGACCATTGCCTCTGGTAGCGGCGGGTTCTGGAATACGCTCCTGACCTGGTTTGGCTGGCGGCGCCCGTCAGCGGCTCAATCTCGCCCGGTTGACGCGGTTCGTACCCACGGCATAGAAGCGCGTGTGACGCTTGATGCGCCGCTGGCGGACGAAGCCGAGCACAGTATGCTGGCGATCGCCCTCGGCGAGGCGCCGACCACCACCGTATCGACGAGCGTGCCTGCCAACCTTCGTCTGGCGCCTGCTTCGCCTCCCGCACGGCCAACAGTGGTCTATCCGATTGATGCGCCCGCCAGCACCACCCCTGGCGCCAGTTCGCCTCGGCGGGTGGCGCCGGCGCTCCCGGCACAGGGCCGCACCGTCCCGGCCGGTCCCACGCTCACGGCGCATATGTTTGGCGCCTTTCAGGTAAGCCTGAACCACCAGCCGATCGAGGCGTGGCCGAGCGGGCGTGGGCGCTCACTGTGCAAATATCTGTTGTTCCACCATGACCAGCCGATCTCTCGTGACGCCCTGATGGATCTCTTCTGGCCCGATGTGGCCCCCGACGCGGCCCGCAACCGGCTCAATGTCGCAATCCATGGACTGCGCCAGGCCTTTCGTCCGGTTACGGATCTGCCCGTCATTGTCTTCAAAGATGGCGCGTACAGCCTGAACCCCAATCTGCGGATCTGGCTCGATGTCGTTGAGTTTGAGCGTTGCATCGAGGCGGGCCGGCAACTCGACGCCAGCGACCGGGGCGCCGCCGCCGCTATGTTCGAGACCGCCAGCGGCCTCTATCAGGGGGAGTTCCTCGCCGAGGATCCCTATGAGGAGTGGACCGTACTCATCCGTGAGCGGCTGCGCATCGCTTACCTCGACACGCTCGACTGGCTCAGCCAGTTCTACTTCAGTGAGGGCCGCTATGGATCCTGTGTCCAGATCTGCCAGGTGATCCTGTCCCAGGACGCATGCCGGGAAGATGTCCACTGCCGGCTCATGCGCAGCTACGCCCGGCAGGGCCAGCATAATCTGGCCCTGCGCCAGTATCAATCCTGTGCGCAGGCGCTGCGTGAGGAACTGGGGATCGAGCCAGCTCCCGCTACTACCGAACTCTACCAGCGCATCCGCCGACGCGAGTATGGTGATTAGGACCGCAACAAGACCGCGCCTCAATCGTCGCCTGCGTGTGCCTCCCCGAGTTTCGCCGTAACCAGATGAACGTCCCGATAACCCCACCGCCCAATACGCTACGTGCTGGCGGGCCGTGGGGTTGTTGGCCATGGTTTCGCTGCGCGCCCTGTTGCCGTTCGGCGGAGGCGCGGAGGGCGCAGCCCTCCGCGCTCCCCTTGTTCTGCCAGTGGTGGCAAACGTGTCCCCGCTACACAAAGGCACGCGCCCGTCGCGGGCGCAAGAAGGGGATTGGAGAGGCTGCGCCTCCTCGCGCTCCTCCAGCTGTCTCTTATACACATCT
>JAOACN010000542.1 GCA_026417815.1 Chloroflexaceae bacterium
GGTGTGGGGGGCTCACATTCGATCCAGCAGTCATCGGCGCCGAACAATTCCCCCATCTGGCGGGAGAGGGTCTGGATAAGCAGATCCGTATTGGCGATCTCGATGGCTGCCTGGCCCATGGCGTTGAGCACGGTCAGGTAATGCGCCTGCTGCCGCAACTGCGTTTCGGCGCGCTTGCGCTCGGTGATGTCGCGGCTCACGGTAGCGAAGGCCAGGGGTTGTCCTGTTTGCGTGCTGCGGACCAGAAAGATGCTGGCGTAGACGGGAATGGGGGAACCTTCCGCAAAGTGCCGGTACCTGAGATCGCCACGCCAGTAGCCAAACCGCTGCACCTCCGGGACGACCGTTTCGCAGAAATAGGCCAGATCGTCGGGGAACAGAAAATCGTACATCCTCCGGTCGAGCGCCGCGTCAAGGTTCTTCAGACCAACCATCCGCTGGCCCCCGAAGTTGAGATAGAGCATCTTCCCCTCGAGATCGGCCATACCGATCAAGTCATCGCTATGCTCAATCAGGGTGATCAGTTGCTGGCGCTCGTCCGCGCTGCGCCGTTCTTCGGTAACATCACGGAGGAGCACGATACGTCCCCCGGAGCGTCCGTAGCGATCGTACACCGGCGATGAGCGCCGTTCGAAGATGCGTTGCGCCGTGCCCTCGCCGATGCGCAGTTCGCTCTGCGACTCGGGGATCACGGCGCCCTCGTTGCCGAGATCACGCAGGCCCTGATGCAGGCTCTCCACCGCCTGGCCGACAACCCGCGCCGGGACCACACCGAAGATCCGGGCCGCAGCCGGATTCAGATCGACGACGCGCCCCTGCTGATCGAGGACCAGGACGCCATCGCCCATGCTCTCCAGCACGACCTCGCGGGCGATCGGCGTGAGGTCGAGCAGGCGAAACCCCACAATGCTCCAGGTCAACAACGAACCCGTAAGGGCAAAGGCAAACGGCGTCAGATCCAGGGGACTCACTCTGGCAAGGTACAGGGCGTTACCCAACCAGGGCAGGAGCACCGCACTGAGCAAGATAACCGATCGCCAGCGAAACAGGTAGTTCCTCTGGAAGATCTGCCGGAGCATCAGAATGGTGCCCAGCAGCAAGAGCAGATATGAATAGGCCGTATGCACCCAGAACCACGGTCCATAGGTGACGCGCAGCATGGGGAACGGCCCGTCGGGGTCAATCTGCGCACTGCTCCACACCAGGCCGTGCCAGTCGCCGGTGAATTGCAGCAGCACGGTCACGATGGGCACGATCGCCAGCGCGGTCGCGAGCCTGCGGGAGCGCCATGCCTGATACTCCCCGTACTGCAAGGCAAACACCAGCCAGGCGGGAGGGATGGCGACGATCGCAATATACTCCAGACGCCCCCAGAACACCTTTGTCGCCAGGTTCGCACTGGCAAGCTCAAACATGTACCCCAGCGACCATCCAGCAACCAGGGTCATCAGGATTGACACGGTCAGGGCGCCCGAGATCCTGCGATGACGCCAGGTGTGGATCGCCAGTACACTCGAAAGGATACACACGAAACCGAGTAGAATGGTGTAGAATGTCAAATGATAGGTCATTGTTGTACGTGCGAGATACTACTCTTTGTGTTATATGAGTATACAAACTTGACTTTATAGACGGATTATAGCGTTGTTTCGTCACGATGTCTACGCGCTTATTGTTGATCACGGGATCCATACAGATCTACCTCCAGGACCTTGGGGCGGCTATGTGTCCGATAAGGCTGTTTTTCGCTGGTTTTGGCAGCTATGCCGCCTATACTGCAACGAGACTTCTCATTGCAGGTGGGGCCTGCGGGGGCCGCGGGCCCCCGCTACCCCCGCCGAGACGAAGTCTCGTTGTAGTACCGAACCAGCGAAAAAAACCTGAAGGAGTCAATCCTTTCCCTGCTCTGCCCGGTTGTGGCGATCTGCGCGCCTTCGTGGTGCACCTTGCATCTCAGGACCGCGCCACCTCGGGCAGTGCCGGGTCAAGGGCTGTATCGGCAGGGCGGGTCGCTGCGGGCGGTTCCTCGCGCTCGCTGGCGACGATCCGCAGATACACTTCCTCCAGGCTGCGAGGTATTTCGGCCAGGGTGACAACGGGGAGCCCCTGCCCGGCCAGGCGGGCCAGCAGGCGCGGGTTCACCTGCTGCGGCTCGGCGCAGCGGTAGCGCAGATAATCGTCGCCGTGTTCCTCGACCGGGGCCAGGCCATCGAGGAACGGCAGGGCGGCGGCGGCGGGGCAGGCCAGGCGCAGTTCGAACAGCGGATCGCCGAGGAGTTGCCGGCACAACTCGGCGAAGGGACCCTGGGCGATGATCCTTCCGCCGCGGATGATCGCGATGCGGTCGGCGAGGGCCTCGGCCTCGGCCAGGTTGTGGGTGGTGAGCAGAATGGCCCGATCGGCATTCCGCAGGTCGCCAATGGCGTCGCGCACCACGCGGGCGCTCTGGGGGTCCATGGCCGTGGTTGGCTCGTCGAGAAACAACACCGGCGGGTCGTGGATGAGCGCGCGCACCAGGGCCACCTTCTGGCGCATACCCTTGGAGTAGCTGTCGAGCTTGCGCTCGCGTGCCTCCCACAGCCCGAACTGCCGCAGCAACCCCTCGGCGCGCCGCCGGCGCGTCGGCGCGTCGAGCCCCAGCAGCGCGCCGAAGAAGTCGAGGTACTCCAGCGCCGCCATGCGCCCGTACAGGCCGGGGTACTCGGTGAGCAGGCCAACCTTGCCGCGCACGGCCCGGGCCTGCTCCACCACATCCAGCCCGGCAACCCGGGCGCGACCCCCGCTCGGGCGCAGGATCGCGCCCAGCATGCGCACCGTGGTCGTCTTCCCCGCGCCGTTGGGGCCGAGCAGGGCCAGAAGTTCGCCCGGACGCACTTCCAGGTCGATCCCGCGCACGGCGTGGAAATTGCCGAACCGTTTGGAGAGTTGCTGCGCTTCGATCATCGGGTTGCTCACCCGGGGAAACCAGGTTTCCCCATCCCCCTGCTGATGTATCTGTGTGCGGACTCGCCGTATGAGTATACCAGAGGGGCGTTACTCTCTCACCACGAGAGGGTTCCGGGAGGGCGCAGCCCTCCCAGGAATCTCTTTCTCTTCTGTGCGGCAAACCCGCGTGATTGATGGGTGTGGGGAAACCGGATTTCCCCGCATCCGTGCGCATTTGCGCCGGATGAACTTGCTACACTGGGGGCGAATGGCGCACCATCAAGCTGTTACTGAAGGAGCGAACGACCATGCACTGCCCAACCTGCGACACCCCAAACACCAATGATGCCCGCTTCTGCACCGGCTGTGGCGCCGCTCTTACCCCCTCGGCCGGCGTCGCCACCGCGCCCCTCGGCCCGGCGCCAACGCCGGCCGCGCCGCAGCCGCCGGTCGCCGCGCCCGGCGCGGCCCCGGTCACCCACGGCAACCCGGACCTCGGCGCGACCCGGATGGTTACGCCCCCGGCCTCGCCGTTCAACCAGACGATCAACGTCAACGTACAGGCGGCCCCCAGCCCGGTCGTGGTCATGGCCCCGACCGTCGCCGGGCCGGGCTGCCTGGTGCGCGGGCTGTACTTCCTGTTCATCGGCCTCTGGCTCGGCGCGATCTGGACCAGCGTGGCCTGGGCCTTGCTCGTCAGCGTCATCGGCCTGCCCCTGGGCCTGCTGATGCTCAATCGCCTGCCCCAGGTGATGACCCTCAAGCCCGTCCGCACCCAGATGCGGGTGGTCAATCAGGGCGGGGTGGTGCTGATCGGCCAGGGGCAGATCGAGCAGCGGCCCTTCTGGCTGCGGGCGCTGTACTTCGTGCTGGTAGGCTGGTGGCTGAGCGGCGTGTGGCTGTTCACGGCCTGGAGCCTGATCGGCGTCACCTTTGGCCTGGGGTTGCCGCTGGCCTTCTGGATGTTCGACCAGACCCCGGCGATCGTCAGCCTGGCGCGGCAGTAGGTTTCGGTGTGGAGGTGTGGAGGTGTAGAGGTGTGGAGGTGTGGAGGTGTGGGGCGAGGGACCGTTCGCCCCACGCCATTCAACTCCGGTGGGATGGCCAGTAACAATTTTGTCATCACCACATGGTATTGTTATGCCGTTCATGGATCGTCAGAAATGATCAAACCCTCTAATGTGTCTACTTACGCCTTCGGAACATTTTTGCGTAAGAAGTTCCGGAAGGAAGCAGTGTTCCTGGCGAACTGATGGGTGCATAGGCGCTCCCCGGCACAGGGTTGCTCGGCGAGGCTGACGCAAAGGCGCAAAGCCTCCACCTCCACAAACACCTTGCGCCTTTGCGCCTTCCCATTTTGGTGAGCACTACAAGCAGTATGTGAGCAAAGCTGTACGGGCCGTCGCGCAAGAGCAGAAAGGGCCGGCAATGGCGAGTGAGGCTCCACTGGCGTTCCCGCCGCTTCCGGTGTTACGAGCGCGGGTCACCTACCGGCTGCTCGAAGCGACGACCCTGCCGCCCTTCAAGGGCGCGCTGCTGCGCGGCGGTTTCGGCTACGCCTTTCAGCGCGCCGCCTGCGCCCCGGCCTGCTGGGGCCGCGCCGAACGCTGCACGGCGACGCTGCTGTGCCCCTACCGCCAGGTCTTCGAGACGCCGCACCCCGAAGGCGTGCCAGAGTTGCACGACTTGCAGGACGTGCCGCGCCCCTTTGTGATTGAGCCGCCGCTGGACCATAAGCGCCACTACGCCGCCGGCGACGCGCTGGAGTTCGGGCTGATCCTGATCGGCCGGGGCATTGATTTTCTGCCCTACTTCCTGGTGGGCTTCGCAGACCTGGGGCAGGCCGGCCTGGGACGGGCGCGGGCGCCGGCGCGCCTGGAGCGGGTGGAGGCGCTGGAACCCTTTCGCCCGGTGGGCATGCCGGTCTACCAGGACGGGCGGGTGCGCGAGCCGGCGGAACTGCCGTTGCTCAACCTGGCCGAACTGCCCGTGCATGCCGCGCGCCTGGCCGCCGACCTGCGGCTGGAGTTGCCCACGCCCCTGCGGGTCAAGGCCCGCGGGGCCTTCATCAAGCACCTGGACCTGGCGGCGATCATCCAGGCGATCTGCTGGCGCGTCGGCGCGCTGGCGGTGTTTCACGGGCCGGGGGCCTGGAACGCCGACTACCGCCCGGTGGTCGAAGCGGCGCGCGCCGTGCGCGTCGAGCGCGCCGATCTGCGCTGGGCCGACTGGGAGCGCACCAGCACCCGCGGGGGCCAGCAGCGGGCCATGAAGCTCGGCGGCCTCATCGGCAGCGCGACGCTGCGCGAGACGCCCCTCGACGGGCGCGCCGCCCTGCTCGCCGCTAATGTGCTGCACGTTGGCAAGGCCTGCGTGTTCGGGCATGGCCGGGTGGAGGTGGCGCAGGTGTGATTGGGGTGGGGGTATTGTGGAGGTGTGGAGGTGTGGAGGTGTGGAGGTGTGGAGGTGTGGAGGTGTGGAGGTGTGGAGGTGTGGAGGTGTGGAGGTGTCGGGCCGGCGCCTCTAGCGCGTTCTTGAAC
>JAOACN010000669.1 GCA_026417815.1 Chloroflexaceae bacterium
GCAGGGCCGGCTCGCCGCCGACGAACAGTGTGTGGTCGAGGGGCGCCTGGTAGGCCAGTAGCCAGAGACCGAGGGCGCACAGCAGGAGCGCCAGCAGTTCCAGCCCCGGGCGCCGCGCGGCGAAGGCGGGCGGGGCGGTGGTCAGTGCTGGCTCGCCGCGCCCCAGGTGATGATCACCACCCCGATCACGACGATCACCGCGCCGATCAGCTTGTAGGGCGTGATCGTCTCGTTGAGGAACAGGCGCGAGGGAACGAGAATGATCACATAGTTCAGGGCCAGCAGCGGGTACGCGAAGGAGAGGTTGACGCGGGAGATCACGCCGAGCCAGAAGAGCGCCCCGCCAAAGACCAGCGCGAAACCCAGGAGCACGCGCCAGTCGGTGAAGGTGGCCCAGAGCACGCCAGGATCGAACGAGAAGTGGCCGACGCGGGCACTGACGGCATTCATGCCCAGTTTGAGCAGCACCTCGCCGATGACGGTCAGGGCGCTGGCGGTGAGCAGCATGGCGATAACCGGAAGCATGGCGAACCTTTTTGCTGGTGTACGTTGTGCGCCTGCGAGGAGTTGATCGACTGACTGGCGCGGCTGGTTGCTGATCATGGTGTGCGTTCGAGAACGAAAACGGCATAATCACAGATACCGCTCCGCATCGGGTAGGCCCGTTCGACGACGAAGCGCGGGCCGAAGATGGCCCGGTATTCGGCCTCCGAGCGGATGTGCTCGCCCCGGTCAAGGGCGTGCATGAGATGACCGGCGAGATTCTGGCCCTCGGGGGGCGGGGTGTCTTCCATCACCAGCGCGACGGCGCCAGGACGCAGGACGCGGGCCAGTTCATCCATCGCGGCGCGGGCGGTGGCGTCGGGCAGGTGGTGAAGCACGCCGAGCACCAGCGCGGCATCGAAGCTGGCGCTGGCCAGCGCCAGGGCCTCGCCCGCGCTGACGACATAGCTGCCCGGGCGCCGCCGGGCGGCGAAGCGCAGGTAGCCGGGCGCAATGTCAACCCCGACGTAGCGCCCGGGCGGAAACTCGGCGGCAAAGACGCCGGTGCCGCAGCCCAGGTCCAGAAAGCGACGCTGGTCGCCGTGCCAGGGACGCAGTTCGCGGGCGATCACCAGGCGTTCGCCTTCAAAGCCGGCCTCCACCGTCCAGCGCAGCGCATCCCAGAGGCGGGGGCTGGCGCTGAGGCGATCGAGGGCCCCCTGGAAGAACGCCGGTGGCGCGCCGGGGGACATCAGGATACCTCCACGGGTTGAGAACGTGATACGGAAGTCTTCGGGCGCGGGGCGAACGGCTTGACGTTACGGGCCAGGGCGATCACCGAGAGACCGAACGGGAAGTCCCTGCCGGCAGCAATCCAGGCGGCTTCGAGGGCCATGATACTGTGGAGCACTTCGTTGATCGGCGCGGCGGGCAGGGCCATGGCCGACGCATCACCCCGATCGGGGGTGATGCGCTCGAGCAGGCGCGTGGCCAGCGAGAGGGGAAAGAGCAGGGTCAGCCCGTAGGTGCAGCGCTCGACCGCAAAGCCCGCGTCCGTGAGCATGGCGCGCACCTGCCTGGCAGTGTAGCGGCGGCGCGTGTGCACCTGCCGGTCGTGGCGGGAGCGGAGCCAGTTGTAGGCAGGCAGGCGTAGCAGGAAGCGAGCGCCGGGACGCAATACGCGGCGCACCTCGGCCAGGGCCGTGGCCTCATCGGGTACTCCCTGGTGGTAGAGCACATCGTAGGAGGTGACCAGGTCAAAACTGTCGTCGGCAAAGGGCAGGGCAAGCACCGAAGCCCGCCCGACGCGCCCGGGCATACGCTGAGCGGCCCAGGCCATCGCCTCGGGGCTGTAGTCCACGCCGATCACCTGGCCGTAGCGCCCGAGGAACAACCCGTCGCCGCCGGTGCCGCAGCCGGCGTCGAGGAGACGCAGACCGGGCCACCGGGCGTACTGCGGGTCAAGCAGCGCCGCGCTGATGGCGCGCATTCCCCGGTGCCACCAGTGGCGTAGTTCGACCGAGGCCAGGGTTGTGTATTCGCTCGTTTCCATCGTTTGGTTTTCGGCAGGGCTGGTGCACGGTCCGCCTCCGGCGGTGGGGTGTGAGGCGGCCACGCTGCCCGGCGCGATCCAGTAGCGTTTTGTTGGTTCTGGCGACATAGCCGCCAGGACCAACGAAGAACCCGGGGTTTGGGGCTCGGCCCCGAAGGCGTTGCATCGGCCCCGGGGGTTTTCCGGGAAGACCTGGCCCTCCCGGGCCCTCGCGCCTGGGAGGGCGAACTGCTGCGACTATACCAGATAGGGCGTACCAGCGCAACTTGCGGCGCTCAGGCGATGACATTGCGAAGCACGCCGAGGGCGGTGGCCTCCAGTTCCACCACATCATCGCGTTCCAGCCAGGGGCCATAGCCGCCGCCGCTCTCCAGCAGTGTGCCGCCGCCCACGGCGCCGCTGGCGATCACATCGCCGGGGTAGAGGGTCACCCCACGGCTGGCGTGGGCGATCAGTTCGGCGAAACCGTAGAACTGGTTCCCGCTCACGGCGCGGCAGCGTTCGATGCCGTTGACGCGCCCGCTCAGCACCAGGTTCAGGCGCCCGTCGTCATCGGCGTACAGTTCGAGTTCATCGGGGGTGACGAGCCAGGGGCCGAGGGAGGTGGCAAAATCGCGCGACTTGGCGGGGCCGCACCCCAGGGCCAGTTCATTCTCTTCGGCATCGCGATCCACCCAGGCGTTGACGAGCGTATAGCCGGCGATCACCTTCAGGGCCTCTTCGGGCAGCAGGTCGCGCGCCTGCCGGCCAATCACGCAGGCCAGGCCGAGGGCATAATCGAGCATCGCGCCCCGGGGCATCGGCACGGCTTCATCGGGGCCGAAGATGGCGGTGTGGTTGGCAAAGGAGAACATCGGGCCACGGTACCACGCCTCGGGCAGACCGGCGCCGCGGAGGGTCCGCACGGCGATGGCGTGCTCCTCGAAGCTCTCATAGATGCGCAGGCTGGTGGGGCGGGGAAGGGGCGCCAGGAGGCGCACCTGGCTGACGGGCAGCACCAGCGCCGCTCCACCGATCGAGAGGCTCCCGGCGAGGCCGGCCATCTCCAGGCCGGTCCAGTCCGCCTCCGACACGGCCGCCTCAGCGCCGAGCAGGTGCGTTACCGCGGCCACAATATCAGCGGCGCTCTCGAGGTTGACCTCGTTCTGGTCGGCGCGGAGGAGGCTGGCCATGTCCCAGCGCAGGCCCTCGGCCTCTTCGATGACCAGGGGCGCGGCGACCGCCAGGTCAACCACCGTATCGCCGAGGAGGGCGCCGGCACGGGGCGCGCCATCAGGTGGAACAAAGGAAACCAGTCGCATGGCATTCCTATTGGAGCTGGGGCCTGGTGGCGCAATCTTCAGGGTTGCGCCACCAGGCCCCCCGGGACACGGGGTCAGAGGTTCCCCCGGCGGGCCTGTTCGCGCTCGATCGCCTCGAAAAGCGCCTTGAAGTTGCCCTTGCCAAAGCCCTGGCTGCCTTTGCGCTGGATGATCTCGATGAAGAGCGTGGGCCGATCCTGCACTGGCTGGCTGAAAATCTGGAGCAGGTAACCCTCTTCGTCGCGGTCAACCAGAATGTTGCGCTCCTGGAGGGCCTGGCGGCTCTCGTCAATCGCGCCCACGCGGCGTTCGAGGTCGTCGTAGTAGGCTGCCGGAACGGTGAGAAAGGGGATGCCCGCGGCGCGCAGCGCGTCCACCGTGGCGCAGATGTCGGTGGTCGCCAGGGCGATGTGTTGCACGCCGGGGCCGCCGTTGTACTCGAGGTACTCGGCAATCTGGCTTTTCTTGCGACCTTCGGCTGGTTCATTGATCGGAAATTTAATCTTTCCGCCACCGTTCTGCATTACCTTGGACATAAGCGCCGAGTAGTCGGTAGCAATGTCGCGATCGTCGAAGTGCACCAGTTGCTGAAAGCCGAGGATGTCACGGTAGAAAGCCACCCAGCGGTCCATGGCGCCGGCTTCGACATTGCCGACGATATGGTCAATGGCGAAGATGCCGGTGTCGGGAACGGGGGCCTGACGTTCGATGGGGCGGAAGCCGGGCATGAACGGTCCTTCGTAGCCATCGCGTTCGATGAAGCTATGGACGGTGTCGCCATAGGCGGCAATGGTGGCTTTGACGACCCGCCCGCCAGCGTCCTCGAAGCTGGTCGGCTCTTGAACCCCGGTGGCGCCGTTGCGCAGCGCGGCGGCGTAGGCCGCGGCGGCGTCGCGCACCCGCAGGGCAATATCTTTTACCCCGTCTCCGTGACGGGCAAGGTGGGCGCCGATGGGGTGATCAGGGATCAGAGGGGCGGTAACGACGAAGCGCACATCGCGGCGTTGCAGCACGTAGCTGGCCCGGTCGCGCAGGCCGGTTTCAAGGCCGGCGTAGGCAACGGGGGCAAGACCGAGGGTGCCGCGGTAGAAGTGCGCGGCCTGCCGCGCGTTGCTGACGTAAAACTCGACGTAATCTATTCCCAGAAAGTCAAGCGCATCCTGCGCAGGGTGCATGGGTTCTATCCTTTAGCGTCCGGCCGGTCCTCGAACGAGAGAGTCTGGGAGGACAAAACCCTCTCAGACCACGCACGTAACGGGACCGGCCAGATGCGCCGTGTAGCGGGGGTTGTGCCGACGTTGAGGTGCGCGGCGCCAGCGGGATGCGAAGGGGTTGTATGCGAAGCGTGGCGTCCTCTCACCCAGAGTATGATACCGAGGGTTGAGGGGGGTGTCAAAATCGCCGGGGGGGCCGTAGCGACGCGCGCACCGTCGGGTGGCGGACAGCGCCGTCGCTCGCATCGCGCCAACTGGGCAGGGGCGTGGGGAAACCTGGTTTCCCCACCGTCCCCCAACCGGGCGCCAGTCGTTTTGAGACCGTTTTTTGGACCGGGCCGCGGCTCCTGGAAAGTGTAAGCCCCGGTAGCGTTAACGCTCCTTAATAAATAGACAATCTCCTGACTCTACTTTGTCACTTGCCGCTGGCGGGGGTTGCGGAGGCCGGCGACAAGTGACAAAGTAGAGCTGAGCTGCGGAGGGGGACCGTGGACAACCAGCTCAACGTCGGCATGCCCGCGATGGTGGCGTTGCTTCTCGACGAAGGTGCGCGACTCTGGCTCGAAGGCGCTCTGAGCGCCGCGCAGACGCACCTGGAGCGAGCGTTCGAGCTTGCCAACGATCTCGGCAACGCCGCGGGGCGTCTCGGCGCAATGCAACTGCTCGCCAGCCTGGCCTTTGCGCGGGGCGATCTGGAGGAATGTTACACGCTGCACAGCGCCGTGCTCACCGAGTGCCGCGCCCTGCGCCTGGACATCGGCGTGGCATCGTCGCTGCACAACCTGGGCCTGGTTGCGGCCCTTCGGGGCGACTTCGACACGGCCCGCGGCATGATCATCGCGGCGATCAACGTCTACACCGTCATCGGTCGTTGCGATGCGGCGGCTGCGGCGCGGGCCAATCTGCAGCGCCTGGCGGGATGATGCCAACAAAACCGTCTCCTTGCATCCCGTTGTTGCGCGGTAACGCCGTGTGGGGTCCGGCATGAACATCGTCTGGTGGAGGGGAATGGGGAAACCTGGTTTGCCCATTCCCCTGCCTCTTGTCTGGCAGGGCGTGTGACGAATTGGGAGGACTCCCTGTACAGGCGCGCCTGGACTGCGTATACTGTGGGGTAGAAACACGGTTATCCCCCGGCGCTGAAGGGCGTGCCTGCATCATGGACGGTTCATCCAACCCGATACCACCTCTGGCCAGTGGAGCGGCATCGGTCGAGGCCCTGCGCCAGGCGCTGGCCGCCGAGCGGCGCGCCCGTCAGGTGGCCGAGGTGCTCCACGCCTCGCATATCGCCCTTTCGCGCAGCCTCGATCCCCAGGTGGTCACGACCACCCTGCTGGCGCACATGGCCCAGCTCGTGCCCTACGACAGCGCCTGCGTGATGCTGCTGGAGAGCGACGAGGTGCTGCGTGTCCGCGCCACCCGCGGGTACGAGGCGTTCACCGACCCGGCGCTGGTGGCCGGGTTGAGCATCAACCCGGCGGAGGACCCGCTCTTCCAGCAGTTGACTGCGCGGCGGCGCAGTTTTGTGGTGCTCGACACGGCGCGCACGGCCAGCTGGCGCGCGCGGCCAGGGCTTGAGCATGTCCGCAACTGGTTTGCGGTACCGCTGGTCGCTGGCGAAGAGGTGATCGGGTTCTTCTGCGCCGACAAGACGGTTCCGGCCTTCTTCACCCCCGAGCATGTCAATACGGCCGAATTGCTGGCCATTCCCGCGGCGATTGCCCTGCAGAACGCGCGGCTCTTCGCCCAGGTGCAGGCCGGCCAGGCGCGCCTGCAGGCCCTCTCCGAGCGCCTGGTGGCGGTGCAGGAGGCCGAACGGGCGCACCTGGCCCGCGAGTTGCACGATGAGATTGGCCAGATGCTTACTGGCCTGAGCCTGGCCCTGACGGTTGGCCCGCGCACCAGCCCCGAGGCGCTGCGCGAACGGATGATCCAGGCTCAGCGCCAGGTGAACCAGTTGACCGCCCAGGTGCGCGCCCTCTCCTTGAATCTTCGCCCGGCCATGCTCGATGACCTCGGCCTGCTCCCCGCCCTGTTCTGGTTCACGCGACGGTACACCGACCAGACGGGGATCCAGGTGCAGTTGCAGCACGCCGGTCTCGACCGGCCCATTCCGCAGGCGGTGGCGAGCACGGCCTACCGTGTGCTGCAGGAGGCCCTGACCAATGTGGCCCGCCATGCCGGGGTGGACCACGCCCGCGCCCAGGTCTGGGCCACCGACGATATGCTGGCCGTGCAGGTGGTGGACGAGGGCCGCGGGTTCGAGGCCGATGAACTTTCCGCCAGCGATTCGCTGGGCCTGGCGGGCATGGCCGAGCGTGTGCGCCTGGCCGGCGGCACGCTGACCATCGAAACGGCGCCGAATGCCGGAACGCGCATTCTTGCCGAACTGCCGTTACCGACCTGGAAGGAAAGCGACCGATGCGACCACTGACGATCGTACTGGCCGACGATCACCATGTTGTACGCAGCGGCCTCCGGGTGCTCCTGGAGAACGAAATGAACTGTACGGTGGTTGGTGAGGCGGGCAATGGGCCCGAGGCGCTGGCCATGGTTGAACGACTCCAGCCCGATCTGCTGATCGCCGACCTGATCATGCCGGGATTGAGCGGCCTGGAAGTGGCGCGCCAGACTCGTATCGTGTCGCCGAATACCCGTATCGTCATCCTCTCGATGCACGCCGACGAGTCGTATGTGCGCGAGGCCCTTCGCGCCGGCGTTACCGCCTACGTGCTCAAAGAAACGCTTTCGACAGAGTTCCTCTACGCCATCCAGCAGGCGGCCCAGGGGCACCGCTACCTCAGCCCGCCGCTCTCTGACCGGGCGATTGACGCCTATGCCAGCCAGACGGCGGAGACCAACCTGGATCTCTACGAGACCCTCACGGCGCGCGAGCGGGAAATCCTCTACCTGGCGGCTCAGGGCCTCACCAGCGCCGAGATCGCCGAGCATCTCATGATCGGGGTGCGGACGGTGGATACCCACCGGGCGAGTATGATGCGCAAACTTGGCCTGCACACGCCGCTGGATCTCATTCGTTACGCCGTGCGGCGCGGGATCGTCACCCTGGATGGGTGATGCGCCGTGGCGGCGCCTTATGGCCTATCCGGATAGCCTGGTTATCCGATCCCTTTTCTGCGAGGGCTACGCCCTCCCAACCCCTCCCCGAGGGGAAGGGTGTGGGGAAACCCGGTTTCCCTGCCTTCCTACAGGAGTTATTCGGAAAGGCTCTTATCCAATTTCGGAGTGTGGATGTTAAATTGCCGCATTACGCACACCTACAGGGGTGTCGTTCAGTAAATCTACGGAGAGCTTTTCCGGGGTGTAGGGGTTATACTTGAGCATGAAGCCGGAGGGTCGGCAAAGGCGCCGATCCTCCGGCTGCTTTGTGCGAACACAGGCGAGGGTCCGGGAGGGCCTGGCCCTCCCGCACTATGGGAGGCCCTGGTCGCTGCCGGTGGGTGATGGCGCTACCAGCGTGGGGGTAGGCGTGGCGCCGGGCACATCACAGCCCCACTGGCTCACGCGCTCGCGACCGTCGCGTTTGCGAACCTCCACCAGATACTGCCCTGGCCGCTCGGGGCCAATCACCAGGTCGATGCTGAAAGCCCCGTCGGCCCGGCTGAAGCCGCCGCCTACAGGACGGTCGTTGAAATAGGCCAGCAGCGCGGTGCCGGGTGGCCCTGAGCCTGTCAGGGTAATCGTTGTGCCGGGAACGCAGACCAGGGTTTCGATGCCCGCCGGCAGGGCGTTGGTCGGGGTCGGCGTGGGGCCGGTCGGGGCCGGGGGCCGCGTGCGCGTGGGCGCCGGGGTAACGATCACGGTTGCCGTCTGCAGGCGGACAGTCGGCGTCGGGGTGGCTGTCGCGATTGTCGTGCTTGTGGTAGGCGTGGCGGTTGGCGTTGCCTGAGACTGGGCCGCCGGCGTGGGCGTGCTGGTGCTGGTCCCTCCTGGATAGGGATCGGTCTGCTGGCTGCTCTGGCAGGAACTTGGGTCAGGATACGGGCAACTCGAATTCTGCGCGGTGGTGATGAGAGGGGTTGCGGGCAATGCGCCGGCAAGCAGGGCCAGCATCAATCCTGCGAACACAACGACCAGACTGAGCGGTAGGGCGATGCTACGATGTGGCATAGGCAGGGATGGCGTCACATCCAGAGAACGTGGATGCTGTGCCGGTAGCGCGATTGCGGATGTTAGATTGCGGATCGGGCCTGGCTCACCTGGACGGGATCGGTGTGGCGCTGGCCCCCGAACCGGTTGTCTGGAACCGTATCAGGCGCTGGAGGCGCGGTCAAGCAGTTCCTGAAAGACGCTGAACGGCTGCGCGCCAACAATGCGCCGTTCGCCGATGAGAAAGACCGGACGTGAGCGGACGCCCTCGGCCGTAGCAGCCTCGTAGTCGGCCCGAACGGCGGCTTCGTGGCTTCCGGCAGCAAGACAGGCGCGCAGCGCATCCACCTCAACCCCGGCTTCCACAGCGGCGGCTTCGACACCGGCGAGGGTTTCGGTATACAGTTGATTGTAGCGCCGATAAATCGCCTGGCGCATCTCCCAGAAGCGCCCCTGATCGGCGGCGCACTCCGCAGCTTCCGCCAGCAGTTCGGACCGCTCGCCGAGTTGCAGCAAATGACGATAGACCAGGCGCACCTTCCCGGGTTGTACATACTCATTAACGATGCGTGGCTCGGTCTCCAGCACGTGGAGCGCGCAGGCCGTTCAGAGAAAATCGGAGTACATCACGAGGGTGACCGGCGCCTCGGGATTGCCGAGCACATGGTAGCCCTCGGGAGTACGCGAACGGGGCACGCCCGCGTAGACCTCGAAGGTCGCGCTGGCCGCTTCACCGGGCGCCACGGGTGTCGCCGCGCGCGGCGAAGGGGCCACGGGTGGTAGCGCGAGAGTGGTTGCGGACGCAGGCGCCTGTGCCGTTGGTGAAGGCGGCGGCGCCTCGCGGGTGGTCTGGCCGCTACAGGCAACCAGCCAGACGACGAGTGTTGTCACGATTCCGGCGATGGCGAAACGATGCACCACGTAAACTCTGCGATACCCTGACGACCCCGGACGGCAAACACCCTGTCCACTGTACCACAATCGCGCAAGTACTTCAAATCAGGTTGTGTGTGGCGCAGGGCTAGTGCAACGTGGGTGAGCCCCAGACTCCACATATGTCGTTGATTCTAGCGGCGTAGCCGCCAGAATCAACGACATATGACCGTATCGGGTGGCTACGCCGCCCTAACTTCCCGCCAGAGGGGGATTTACATCAGCCCTGTTGCGTGGCGGTTTCCGACGACCCCCAGGGTTTCTGGGAGGGCATCGCCCTCCCGGAAACCCTCTTCCGTACGTGTTCAGCGTTGGAGTAACCCTGCAGACCTGGGAGCGAGGGCATCCTGCCCTCGTCAGGATTCGAGGGCAAGATGCCCTCGCTCCCAGGAGAAGTGTGAACACGTACCCCTCTTGCCCGGCTTTGCGACCAGGTGTTCTGTCAGGTATAATGGCAAGACCGGTCATCGGAGGTCCAGGCATGGCTTCAGTGTCGCTGTATCGCAAATGGCGCTCCCAGACGTTCGCCGAACTCGTCGGCCAGGAGCACGTGGTGCAGACGCTGCGCAACGCCATCGTCGAGGAGCGGGTGGCCCACGCCTACCTGTTCACCGGGCCGCGGGGAGTGGGCAAGACGAGTGTGGCCCGTCTGCTGGCCAAGGCGGTGAATTGTCTGGATGCCGATCGGGCCGCGCGGCCGTGTGGCGCGTGCGCGATGTGCCAGGAGATCGCCGAGGGCCGCGCGGTGGACGTGATCGAGATGGACGCGGCCTCGAACACCAGCGTCGAGGACGCCCGGGCCCTGATCAGCGGAGTGATGACGCGGCCAACCCGCGGGCGCTACCGCGTCTACATCATCGATGAGGCGCACATGCTCTCCACGGCGGCCTTCAATGCCCTGCTGAAGACCCTGGAAGAGCCGCCCGAACATGCGATCTTCGTGCTGGCGACCACGGAGGTGCACAAGGTTCCGGCCACCATTCTATCGCGCTGCCAGCGTTTCACGTTTACGCGCCACGGCATCGCCAGCACCGCCGCGCACCTGCGCCGCGTCGCAGCCTCCGAGGGATTGACGCTAGAGCCGGGCGCGGCGGAGGCCATCGCTCGCGCCGCCACCGGCAGTCTGCGCGATGCCCTGGGGGTGCTGGAGCAACTGGCTTCCTTTACCAGCGGCCACATCAGTATGGCGCAGGTGCAGAGCCTGTTGGGGATGACCTCGGCCGCGGAGGTGGCCGCGCTGATCGAGGCGCTGCTGGAGGGCGACGCCGCGGCGGCCCTGCGGGCGGTGAACGGGGTGGCCGACCAGGGCGCGGATCTGCGCCAGTTCACCCGCGATCTGGTGGAGCGGCTGCGCTCGCTGTTGCTGCTGCTGGCCGCCGGTGACCATGCGCTCGCCGATATTGGCGATGATGAGCGCGAGATGATGGCGGCCTGGGCGCAACGGGCCGAGACGGGGCGCTTGCTGCACTGGGTGAAGCTGTTCAGCGCCCTGGATTACCAGTTGCGCACGACGCCCTACGGCCAGTTGCCGCTGGAACTGGCGGTGGTCGAGGCGCTGGTGGGCCAGCCGGCGCAGCCCGCGGCGCCTGCGCGGCGCCCCGAGGCCCCCGGCGCGCCGCTGAGCCAGGTCGCAGCGCCGGTCAGACGCGCTGCGCCTCCGGCTCAGGCCGCGGCGCCTCCCCCTGCAACGCCCCGGGCCGCCTCACCCATCCCGCGCGGTGAGGCCGCGCCGCCGATCATTGCCGCTGCGCCGCAGGCCAACCCCGAGCCGGCGCCGCCGACCGAGGCCGCGCCAACCGGTCCCGATCCCGGGCCGGACCTCCCCGTTCCCTCCCTCGCGCCTTCCCCTGCCGCGCCCGTGGCCCGTTCGCCCGAGGCGGCGGCGGCCGCCAATGCCGACTTCTCGCTGCTCGAACTGGTGGAGGCCCATTGGGAGGAGATCAAACGCGATGTGCGGCCGCGCAGCCCGACCGTGCAGGCGCTGCTCCACAGCGCGCGCCCGATTGATGTCGAGGGCAATACGGTGGTGCTGCTGGCCGCCTCACCCTTCCACAAGGAGAACCTGGAGAAGGCTCAGAACCGCCGCATCGTCGAAGAGGTGATGCAGCGGCGCCTGGGCGTCGCGGTTGCGCTGCGCTGCACCATCGAGGCCCGCGCCGAGTCGCGCGATTTGCGCAGCCAGATCCGCGAGGCCCGCAAGGACGATCTGGTGCGCGCGGCGATGAACATCTTCGAGGCCCATATCGTGGATATTGAACCGCCGGAGTAAGGCGATTTTGGATTTGGGGTTTGGGATTGCCGTACCTGGTTTTGGTGCCGTTTCTGGCTGCTGCATCGCCCAGACTACCGAAAAAAACCAGCGTGGGGCAGCGTGGCCTCCCCGCATCGAACTGGCGGAGGTGGATCGCGCACGGGCCGGGGGAGGGCGCCGCGTACCTGTTCAGATTTACCGCGGAGCACGCAGAGGAACGGAGAGGGTGAACGTTTTGAAGCCTTCCGCGCCCTCTGCGGCGCGAACGTGTTCGGTAGATGTGAACACTATCGGCGCAGCCCTCCTTTGCGCCAACTCTGGCTGTGTGGTAAGCTAGCAGAGAGCATTCCCCCTTTGCAACAGCGCGCCCCGCGCGCAGAGAAGGAGTATTCATGAACCCGCGCCAGCTACAGCAGATGGCCCAGCAGATGCAGCGCCAGATGCAGAAGATCCAGGAAGAACTCGCCGTGGCGACGGTTGAAGGAACGGCCGGCGGAGGCGCCATTACCGTGCAGATGAACGGCCATCGGGAGGTGCAGAGCATCACCATCTCGCCCGAAGTGGTGGACCCCGATGATGTCGAGATGCTGCAGGACCTGCTGCTGGCCGCCATACACGACGCGACGAAGAAGGCCCAGGATCTTGCCGAAGAGCGCATGGGGCCGCTCATGGGCGGGATGAAAGGGATGCCCGGTCTGTTTTGAAGCTATGGCGCGTTTAAGCCGGCGGGTTGGCCCGCGACGGCAAGCGCGTTCTTTACGGGTTGCCAGGGGCAACTTTCTCTGCCATGACCTTTTCGCGCGGTGAGGGTCTGATCGCCGGGCCGGTGGCGCGGTTGATCGAAGAGTTCAGCAAGCTGCCAGGTATCGGCCCGAAGACGGCCTCGCGGCTCACGTTCTATTTGTTGCGCGCCGAGGAAGAACAGGCGCGCGCCCTCGCGCAGGCGTTGCTCGATCTGCGCGAGCGCGTTACCCTCTGCACCCGGTGTTACAACATCACCGTCGGCGAACTCTGCCCGATCTGCGCCGATCCTGCCCGCGATCAGACCAGGATCTGCGTGGTCGAGGAGCCGCTGGATGTTCTGGCCATCGAGCGCACCGGCGTGTACCGCGGACTGTACCACGTGCTCCACGGCCATCTGGCGCCCCTCGAAGGCATCTACCGCGAGAACCTGAAGATTGACGAGTTGCTTGCCCGCGTGCGCGCCGAACCGGTGGACGAGGTGATCCTGGCCACCAATCCCAACACCGAGGGCGAGGCGACCGCGTTTTTGCTTCTGCGCGACCTGGCGCCATTGGGGGTGCGCGTGACGCGCATCTCCCGCGGGTTGCCGACCGGCGGCGATCTGGAGTGGGCCGACCCCGACACCCTTGGCGCGGCGCTGGAGGGGCGCCGCGAGTTGTAGTATCCCGAAGGAGCTTCGCCCGATGAGCCTGACGACGATCCTCCACAATACCCTCGATCTGGTGCACCAGGCGAAGTTCGCGGGTGTGGTCGGCACCGATGGGCTGGGCATCGAGATGGTCTTCGTGGATGAGGCGGCAGCCTACGATCTGGAACTTGCGGAGATCGAACTGGCCAGTCTGGCCGCGCTGGCCACCTCCGCCTCGGGCCGCATGGGGGCCGGTCTGGCGCGCGCCCTGACGCTCGAAACCGACGCCCTTACCTTCCTGGCCCTGCTGATCACCCCCGATTACTTCGCCGTCCTCGGCCTGCCCGCCGGCGCCGATGCGGCCCATGCCCGCAGCGTGCTGGAGCAGATGGTTGAGCGCATGCGCGCGGAGTTGTAGGAGCCTCTCTGGTTCATATTCGCGAGAAGCGCCGAGGGCCGTGCCCTCGGCGCTTCTCCTTGTGGAGGTTCGGAGGGGTTTCGCACCTTCCACTACCTCTTTCCGGCGCGGCGCAGCAGTACCGGAACGGGTGGGAAACCAGGTTTCCCCACGCCCCTGCCTGAGGGGAGGGCGGATAGACCCTACACCCCCGTCGCGCCCTGGATCCACGCCATCGCCTTATCGGCGAGGCGGTCGAGGGCCTGCACCGACAGGGCGATGTGCTCTTCGAGGGTGTCTTCGATCTTGTTGTGGGAAATGCCCCCCAGGCTCTGCACGAAGAGCATCACGGTGGGGATGCCCGCCCGGGCCACCTCAGCCGCGTCGTGCAGGGGGCCGCTCGGCAGGCGATGGGCCGCTCCGGCCACCTCGCGGATCGCCGCTTCGCCCAGGGCGATCAGGTCGGGGTGGAAGGGAATGGGGTCAATCCTCCAGATCGGCGCCCAGGCCACCGCGCAGCCCTCCTCGGCGGCGAAGCGCCCCGCCGCCTCCCGGGCCTCCTGGAGCACCGCCGCCAGCGCCGCCGCGTCCATGTGGCGCTGATCCAGCGTGACGATGCATTCCCCCACCACGGCCGTCACGATGCCTGGATGGGTGACGCAGCTCCCGATGGTGCAGACCCCTCCGTGCCGCGCGGCGATCGCGCGGATCTCCAGGCCCAGCTTCGCCGCGGCGGCGAAGGCGTCGCGGCGCCGGTTCATCGGCGTTGAGCCGGCATGGGCCGCCTGGCCGGTGAAGGTGATGCGGTGGCGCTCCACGCCGAAGGTGCCGATCACCACGCCCAGGGGCAGGCCCAGATCCTCGAGTACCGGCCCCTGCTCGATGTGCAGTTCCAGGTAGGCCGCGGCGTTGGCCCGCTGGCGCCGGGCGGCCAGCATGCCCTCCAGGTTCACGCCGTGCGCGGCCAGGGCCTCGGGCAACGGGATGCCGTCACGGTCGCGCAGGCCGGCGACGCTCGCAGGGTCGAGCGTGCCCGAGAAGGCGCTGGAGCCAAGCAGGCTGCGCCCGAAGCGGGCGCCCTCTTCGTCGGCCCAGTCTACCAGGCGCAGCGTGACCGGCGGCGTGCCTTCGGCGGCGACGCGGCGCAGCACTTCGAGGCCGGCAAGCACGTTCCGGGAGCCGTCGAGCCAGCCGCCGTTAGGCACCGAGTCCAGGTGGCCGCCGATCAGCAGGGCCCGTTCCGAGGCGCCCGGCAGGGGGGCCCAGAGGTTGCCGGCCTCGTCCATCTCAACGCGCACCGGCAGGTCGGCCAGTTTCGCCCGGTACCACTCCCGCGCCGCCGCCCAGGGATCGGTCCAGGCCACCCGTTGCGCGCCATCGGCGTTGCCCGTCAGGGCCCGCAACTCTTTCAGTTCGGCGATGGTGCGGGCCGGGTTGAGGGTTGAGGTTGTCATGGCCATGCCCTTTTTGTGGTGCTACAACGGGGCGTCCCCGTTAACCTTTTTGGAGGGGCGCGGGGAGGCGGAGCCTCCCCGCAACTACCTGCCGTTCCGCCCGCGGCGGGCGCGCGCCTTCGTGAACCTGGACACGTCCGCCACTGCGGGCGGAACGGCGCCGATCGTGGAGGGCGCAGCCCTCCGCACCTCCTCAAGACGGTTGTGCGACGGGCCGCGCAGCGAAACCGTAGCTTACACGCTGAACGGCGCGCGATGCACGAAGCGCCCCGTGCCGGCCTCGCCGGTCCAGGTGTCCCCCTCGACGATCACCCGGCCCCGCGAGAGCACCACCCGCGGCGCGCCGGTGACCGCCCAGCCTTCGTAGAGGGTGTAGTCGGTGCGCTGGTGCAGCGTGGCGGCGCTGAGGGTGCGCCGGGCCTCGGGGTCCCACACCACGATGTCGGCGTCGGCGCCGGGGGTGAGGGTGCCCTTGCGGGGGTAGCAGCCGAAGAGCCTGGCGGGGTTGGTGCAGCACAGTTCCACCCAGCGATTGAGGGAGATGCGACCCGCCCGGACGCCGTAGGTGTAGAGGAGCATCATCCGCTCCTCGATGCCGGGGCAGCCGTTGGGGATTTTGGCGAAGCTCTCCCGGCCCAGTTCCTTGCCGGCGGGGCGCCCCTCGATGCCGCCCTGGAACCAGAACGGGCAGTGGTCGGTGGAGACCACCTGGAGCGAATTATCGGCCACCCCCTGCCAGAGGGCCTCCTGGTCGTGGGGGGAGCGGAAGGGTGGCGAGCAGACCCATTTGGCCCCCTCAAAGCCCTCGCGCGCCAGGTCGTCTTTGGTGAAGAAGAAGTACTGGGTGCAGGTCTCGGCGAAAATCTGCCCCGCCCTGCCCCGGGCGCGGGCCAGGCGCACCGCCTCCAGCGCGCCCGCGTTGGTCAGGTGCACCACGTAGAGCGGCGCGCCGGCCACTTCGGCCAGGCGCACGGCGCGGGCGGTGGCCTCGGCTTCCAGCTCGGGGGGGCGCGTCAGGGCGTGGTACTTCGGGGCGAGCTGTCCGGCGGCCACCGCCTCGCGAATGAGCACGTCAATCGCGTCGCCATTCTCGGCGTGGACCATGATCAACAGGCGGTGCTGCGCCGCCTGCTGCATGGCGCGAAAGAGGGTCATATCGTCAACCTGTAGCGCGCCCTTGTAGGCCATGAAGAGCTTCATGCTCGTGGCGCCGTACTCGACGCAGCGGGGCATTTCGTCGAGCACGCTGTCGGGCAGATCGGTGATGGCCACGTGGAAGCCGTAGTCAATCACCGCCTTGCCCTCGGCTTTGGCGTGCCAGAGGTCGAGCGTCTCGCGCAGGGTCGCGCCACGGGGCTGGATGGCGAAGTCAATGTGCATGGTGGTGCCGCCGAAAGCGGCCGCGCGCTGGCCGGTGAAGAAATCGTCCGACGAGACCGTGCCTCCGAAGGGCATATCCAGGTGCGTATGCACATCAATGCCGCCGGGGATGACATAGGCGCCACTGGCGTCAATCACCGTGTTCCCGCTCAACCCCTGGCCCACGGCGACGATCCGCTCGCCTTCGATCAAGACATCGGCAGCGAAGGTGTCGCTGGCCGTGACGACGGTTCCACCTTTGATCAGCGTTGACACAGGTTAGCTCCTTTGATGATTCCATGATGTTCTGGGAGGGTGAGCCCTCCCAGCCCCTCCCCTCAGGCAGGGGTGGGGGGAAACCAGGTTTCCCCCCCTCTCCTCCAACCGGCCGAGGAACGAGGCGCCTGGGCGAGCCAGGCCCTCCCTGCCGAAGGCAGCGTTCGTGGACGCATTCTACGCGCTGAACTCCGGTGTCAGGCGCGCGTACTGCTCCAGACACCCCTCCTCATCGCCGGACATCAGGTAGATGTTGAACTGATCGACGCCAATCGCTGCCAGTTCCTCCAGGCGGCGGCGGTGCTCCTCCGGCGGGCCGACGATGCAGAACCGGTCCACCACCTCGTCGCTCACAAAGGCGGCGTTGGACGAGCCGACCTCAGCGTGCTTGCGGTAGTCGTAGCCCTCGCGGTTCTGGACGTAGGTGGTGAGCGCCGGGGGGAGTTCGGCGGGATCGTAGCGTGACAGGAGATCAATCACGTGATTCGAGACAAGAGCGGGGAACCAGCGCACCCGGTCGCGGGCCAGGGCCAGATCATCGGAAACCCACACGGGGGCCGCGGCCATCACCTTGATCGAAGCGGGATCGCGCCCGGCGGCGCGGGCGCCTTCGTGGACGAAGGTCAGGGACCAGCGGATCAGGTCGGGATCGGCGAACTGTAGAATCACCCCGTCGGCGATGCGCCCGGTGAGGTGCAGGGCCTTCGGGCCATAGGCCGCTACCCAGACCGGCAGTTGATAGCCTGGATTGGCCCATGTCAGGCGCACCGGCGCGCCCTCGTGTTCGACCTCGGCGCCGGTGGCCAGGGCCTGGATCTTGCGGGTGGCGATCTCCAGGTTTTCCAGGGTGGTGGGCTTCTTGCCCAGGACACGACGGGAACTGTCGCCGCGCCCGATGCCGAGATCCATGCGCCCGCCGGAGATCAGATTAAGGGTGGCCAGGGCGCTGGCAGTGACGGTGACATCGCGCACGGCGGGATTGGTGACGCAGGTGCCCAGGCGCATACGCTCGGTGTTGGCGGCCATGAGCGTGAGCAGCGGATAGGGTTCCTGCCAGAGCACGTGGGAGTCGAAGACCCAGCCGTAGCTAAAGCCGGCCGCCTCGGCCTGGCGGGTCAGGGCCACGCTGCGAGCCGGCGGCATGTCCAGTTTCAGAGTGATGGCAAAATCCATAAAGCACCTTTCACGACCTTCTCGGGCGCCCACGGCGCCGCCTGCCGGTGGAGGTATGGGGGAACCGGGTTCCCCCATACCGGATCTCGGCTACTACTGCGCCGGAACGGGGCCGAAGCATTGGCGCAGCCAATGCTTCGGCACTACTTCGTTGCCATTTCCCAGATTTCGTGGGTATATGCCGACTCATCGGCGGGTTGCTTAATCCCCCCGAACTGCAAAGCGGTATCCGCCGCAAACTTGAACAGCGACGGCTCCAGGTAGCCGATCTTCGTATTCGGGTCAATCGGATCGCCCCAGATCAGCTTGTTGATCTCGTCCATCTGCCAGGTCTGGGCCTCTTTGGTCATCACGCCGCCGCTATCCTGCTTCAGTACGATCTCAACACAGCTCTCGGGGTTATCGCGGCAATAGGCCCAACCTTTGAACGAGGCCCGCAGGAAGCGGGCGGCGATGTCCTTGTTCTGAGGATCGGCATTGAGCCAGTCCTCGGTCACGAAGATGCCATCCTCGGGCATAGCGGTGCCTTCGGCGTTGTAATCGAGGATGTTCAACTCTTCGATGGTGTGGCCGGCGCTGAGCACCTGGTACAGTTCGTTGTAGGTCATTGCCGCGGCCGAGTCGACCTCGCGGTTGAGCAGCAGGTTCATATCGAAGGGCTGCTGCACCAGGGTCAGATCGGTATCCTTATTGAGGTTGTACTTGCTGAGGGTTGCCAGCAGGTTATACTCGTTCCCTCCGAACCAGACCGCCACCTTGCGCCCCTTGAGGTCGGCGGGCGAGGTGATGTTGCTATCCTTCCAGGAGAGCTGGCGCATCCCGGCGCGGGTGAAGACCTGGGCGATGTTGATCAGCGGGACGCCCTGTTCGCGGGTGGCGAGCAGGCTGGCCATCCAGTTAATGCCGAACTCGGCCTGGCCAGCGGCGACCACCTGCTCGGGCACAATGTCGGGGCCGCCGGGCAGAATGGTCACGTCAAGCCCTTCTTCGGCGTAGAAGCCCTGGTCGAGGGCGGCGTAGTAGCCGGCGAACTGGGCCTGGGGCACCCACTTCAACTGCAGCCGCACGGGAACGAGGGCGGCGGGGGCGGTGGTGGGCGCAGCGGCGGGCGCCTGGCCGCACGCGGCCAGCAGGGCGCCGATCAGCAGCAGGGCGGCGATCCATCCGAAACGTCTGGGCATCTGCACGGTCATTCCTCCTTGTCAACCAACCCGAACACGAATAGTCAACCCGTGCTCCGTTGCCGGCGGGCGGCGCTGCCCGGCTGGGATCGAACAGGTTTTCCCGGGAGGGCAAAGCCCTCCCGTACCCTTCCGTACGGCGGGGGATGGGATGTTGCCGGGCGGGCCGCGCCCTCCCGGCGGCGGAGGGTCGGGGAAGCCAGGTTTCCCCGTTCCCCCGCAACGGCTATTGTTGGCGGCCCCGTTTCCAGGGCATGGCGGCGCGCTCGGCGAGCACCACCGCCAGGTAGAAGGCCAGCCCGAAGAGGCAGGCGACCAGGATGGCCGACCAGGCCTCGCGGGTGCGCAGAATGCCGGCCTGGGTCTTGATGTACACCCCCAGGGCGTTCTGTGGACCGCCGAAGAACTCGGCCACCACCGCGCCGATCATGCTGAGCGTGGCGCAGACCCGCAGCGCGCCGAAGAGAAAGGGCAACGCTGCTGGCGCCCGCAGTTTGGCGAACACCACCCGCTGCGGCGCGGCGTAGGAGCGCATCAGCATCAGCGCGTCGGCGGTGGGCGACACCAGGCCGCGATAGACGCTCACCAGGGTCGGGAAGAAGGTCATCACCGCTACCACGGCGATTTTCGAGAGCGGGCTGACGCTTCCGAGCCAGATGCCCATCAACGGCGAGAGGGCGATAATGGGCACCGCGCTGGCCGCAACTGCCAGTGGCACCAACCCATCGGCGACCACGCGCCAGCGCACGCAGAGCGCCGCTACCAGGCAGCCCAGGCTCGCGCCGATGGCGCATCCAACGACCGCATTGGTAAACGTGACCAGCCCGATACGCAGCAAGAAGGCCGGGCGGGCCAGGAAGGTCTCCAGGATCTGGCTGGGGGCGGGCAGCAGGTAGATGGGGATCTGCAAGAACCGCACCGCCAGTTCCCACAGCCCGATGACCAGCGCGAAGGTGAGCAGTGGGGGCCACAGGTCGCGCGCGCTGAGACCCTTGCGCACCGCTCGACTCGCCTGGGGTGCCACCGTGGTTGCCTGTAGCGGGGCGCTCATACCTCCACCCGTTCGTTTTCGGTAGCGCGAAGAGCCTCGCGCACCTCGGTCACCAGGCTGAAGAACCCGGGCGACTCGCGGGTCTCGAAGACCCGCGGGCGCGGCAGGTCAATCGGCACAATGCGCTGGACGCGGCCCGGTCGGGGCGACATCACCACCACCCGGTCGGCCAGAAACACCGCTTCGGGGATGCTATGGGTGACAAAGATGACCGTGGGGCGAGGAGCGGCGCTCGACCAGAGGCTGAGCAGTTCGGTCTGCATACGCTCGCGGGTAATTTCGTCGAGCGCGCCGAATGGCTCGTCCATCAGGAGAATGGACGGCTCGAAGGAGAGGGCGCGGGCAATCGCCGCCCGCTGCTGCATGCCTCCCGAGAGTTGATGCGGGTAAGCGTCGCCGAAATCGCCGAGGCCTACCAGGCGCAGCAGGCTCATGGCCCGTTCCCGCCGTTCCGCGGGGGGACGTCCCATAATCTCCAGCGGCAGTTCCACGTTCCGGCGCACGGTGCGCCACTCGTAGAGTACGGGCGCCTGGAACACGATGCCGTAGTCGCGGTCGAGACGGGCCTGTTCAGGAGTTTTCCCCTTCACCCGCACCGTGCCCGAGCTGGGTTGCTCGAGGTCGCCAATCAGGCGCATGAGCGTGCTTTTGCCGCAGCCACTCGGCCCGATCAGGGCGATGAACTCACCGGCGGCGATGCTCAGGCTGACATCGAGCAGGGCGGTAACCGGCCCGCCACCGCTTTGATATACCTTACTGACGCGATCGAATTCGATGATGGGTGGGGTGTTCATCAAAAAACCTCGACCCCTTGTGGGGAGAAACCTTTTACACCAACCGAACTCCGGGCAAACCTGGTTTCCCCGGGCCCCTGCCTTCTGGGAAGGGGCAGGGAGGCAACCCACAGAGTGGTCCCCTGGCTATGCGCGCCATTTTACGATCAGGTGCTCGGCGAGCACCACCAGGCCGTAGAAACAGACGCCCACCAGACCGGCGACCAGGATCGCCAGATAGAGGGCCTGGGGACGCGAGTTGTAGTACTGAGCGGCGTTGAGGATCATCACCCCGATACCCTCACGGGCGCCTGAGGGCAACTCGGCCACAATCGCCCCGATCACGGCCGCCGAAGCGGCGATTTTGAGCGCGGTAAACAGGTAGGGCAGCGAAACCGGCAGCCGCAGCTTCCAGAAGTACTGAAACGGCGTGGCGGCGTAGGAGCGCATCAGGTCGAGGCTCTGGGGCGAAGCCGAGCGCAGCCCGCGCAGCATGCCGATGGTTACGGGAAAGAACGTCAGATAGGCGGCGACCACCATCTTGGCCAGCCAGGGTGGCGCACCCATGCGCCCGAAGCCGACAACGACCATGGGCGCAATGGCGAGGATCGGCACGGTCTGCGAGCCGATGACATAGGGCATCAGGCCCCGTTCCAGCACCGGCAGGCGCATAAACAGCACCGCCAGACCAAAGCCCAGCAAGCCGCCGATGACAAAGCCCCCCAGGGCCACGCGAAAGGTGGCCCAGCCATTGGCGAGCATCTGCACGATCAACAGTGGCCCCGCACCCCCGCGGGTGGGGGTGAACATCGTCTCGATAATCGAGCCGAGGGACGGCAGGCGTTGCTCGGAGAGGCCAAACAGTAGCCTGGCGCCTTCCCAGAGCAGCAGCAGGGTGGCGATTACGCCAATAATGGGCAGGGCGCGTCGGGCCAGGGTTCCGGGAGCGCCACCGGGAGCGCCTTGAGCAGGGTATGTCAAATCGGGCCTCCATCAATCGAGGCAATCATAGGGCAAGTGTCTGCATCAACGCCGGAACGCGAGGTCGTGGACAACGTTGTACCACGACCGACAGGAATGCTGTCGGAGAGGCTGCTAACGTAGCAGCGTCACTCCACGGAGGGGTGTCAATAAGGTCTGGGTTATAAAAAAGTGTAGCGCGGAGCGATAAGTTTGTCAATGCAGGCATTAGCCGGGGGGTGGGACGTAAGGTCCTGTACGAAACCCGCGCGACCATGACCCTGCCGGCAACGGTTGTGCACCCCCCGGGCGCCCACGATGACGTTCGCGCCGGGGGACGGGGACGCGCCGGCCCGGCCGGGGGCGGGGGCGCGCCGGCCCGGCGGGCCGTCGTTACGCCCCGACACTGCGGGCAAAGATGCGTTCGAGGGTCGCGCGGGGGTCGGCGCAGAGACCAGTGTGGACCGGCGAGGGCTGGATGATGGTGCTGCGCGGGGCGGTGAGCCAGCGGAAACGCTCGTAGTGGGGCAGGGCGCCGATTGGCCCGGCAGCGGCGCCGCCGGCGCAGATGACCGGAATGTGCCCCAGTTGCGCCTCCAGCAGTTCCAGGTCGAGCGTGGGATCCAGGAGGCGCAGGCGGGCCGGGTCGAAGCGGAGGCGGGTCTCGAGGAAGTCGTGTTGCCGACAGAGGAGCACCACACCGACGTTCACATATTCGCCCCGCTCGATCCGCGGTACCACGCGCATCAGGGCGTACTCAAAGACGCTGGTCGCGGGCATGGATCGCCTCCTCAACAAACAACCGCGGCGGCGCCGCCCGCGTCAGCAGGTATTCGACGTAGGCCGCGCGGTGCTCTTCGACGCTCCCGAAGGGGCCGTCACCCACCAGCCAGCTCTCGGGCACCGCCGCCACCAGACGCTCCACCAGTTCAACGGTGATCCGGGGGGCCAGCGCGGCATCGGCGGCGCGCAGATCGCCGGCCACGGGGAGCAGCACGTGATTCTTGATCGCCGTGAAGCGGCCCCTCGCCCGGGCCCGCCAGTCTTCCCAGGTATGATGAACAATCAACGCCGCGCCATGGTCGATCAAGTAGAGTTGCCGGTGCCAGAGCAGGAGGTTCGTGTTGAGCGCAGTTCGGTCCACATTGCTAACAAACGCGTCAAACCAGACGATGCGCGCCGCCAGGTCAGGAGTGACGCTGGCGGCGTTCAGGGCGTCGAAGGCCAGGGCGCCGGGCAGAAAATCCACCGCCAGGTTCAGCCCGCCGCTGGCCCTGACGAGGTCCTGGATCTCGCCATCGGGTTCGTTTTGCCCCAGGGTCGGATCCAGGTGCGCCAGCACAATTTCGGGCACCGGCAGTCCCAGGGCGCGCCCCAATTCACCGGCAAGCAACTCGGCGATCAGCGCCTTCGGGCCCTGGCCGGCGCCGCGAAACTTGAGCACGTACAACCCGTCATCGTCCGCCTCGACCAGGGCGGGCAACGAGCCGCCCTCGCGCAACGGCGTGACATAACGGGTTGCGATGATGGTGCGGAGCATTGGTGTTACCTCTTTATGCGCCGGCCCGCAGCCCGGCGGCGAACTGCCGCGCGCCACCCTGGGCCGGGTGTCGCAGCCTGCGGTGCGGCACCCCGAGGGTCGTCAGCGCCTCCGCGGCCACGCGGCCCAGGGCCACCACCGGCACGCCGGCAAACAGGGCGCAGACACGGGCCAGGAATGGCAACCCCAGGGCGATCTCCCTCGCCCGCGGGGGGCGGTTGCTCCGTTCCACGCCGGGACGGTGAGGGTGCAGGGGGTAGGCGTTCCAGCCCGCGGCTGTCAGGCCCAGGGCCGCCAGCTCGCGGCAGACGATGGTCGCCGTCGGTTCGGCGCTGATGCGCTCATCATCGCCCGCCAGGGCCAGGCTCGGACCGGCTTCGAGGCGGCCCAGCGGCCAGCGCCCCTCCAGCAACAGGCGCTCGCTGGTAAACGGCACTCCTGTGCGCCGGGCGCCGTTGTAGCCCGGCGCTTCGCCGATCAACAACAGGTCCGGCCGGCGCGCGAGCGCCGTCTCCAACGCCAGGGCCAGATTGCGCCTCCGCGCGCCGTTCCCCGGCGGCCCGTCGCTGGCGTACATGTTCACCGCGTCAGCCGGAGCGGGCAGGGTGGCCAGATCGGCGATCAGCGCGGCGACCGGAGGAGTAAATGCTTCATGTTCGCATTCCCGTTGAATGGACCGCATCGGCATGCTCGCCAGGTCTCATTGAGGCGCCGCACCCGGCAATCGGCAATCCAAAATCAGATCTCCCGGCGCCGGTACAACTCCTTACGCTCAACATACCGTTCGGCGGGCCCACGGATCCGCGCTGCCTGCTCGGCGCTGAGGGGGCGGATGCTCCCCGGCACACCCAGCACCAGCGACCCTGGCGGCACCTGCATGCCTTCGGTCACCAGGGTGCGCGCGCCCACAATCGAGCCGCGCCCGATACGCGCGCCGTTCAGCACCACCGCGCCGATGCCGAGCAGCACCTCATCCTCGATAATCGCGCCGTGCACAATCGCGCCGTGGCCCAGCGTCACGTAGTCACCGATAATGACCGGAAATCCCGGATCGCCATGGATAATACAACCATCCTGCACGTTTGAGCAGGCGCCGATCTGAATGGGCACCGTATCGGCACGCAGTACGCTCATCGGCCAGACGCTGCTCTCCGGGCCGATGGTGATGGTCCCGGCCAGAAAGGTGTTGGGGAAGACATACGCGCTCGGGTGGATGCTGAACTGGTCGATCAGGATTGGTGCGTTTTCATTCATAAGCTCGCTCGCAACTGACAGCCGCCTGGAAGGGCGTGGGGAAACCCGGTTTCCCCACGGCCCCGCCGGAGCGGAGGGTCT
Organism: Chloroflexaceae bacterium; assembly: GCA_026417815.1. Taxonomy (GTDB): domain Bacteria; phylum Chloroflexota; class Chloroflexia; order Chloroflexales; family Chloroflexaceae; genus JACAEO01. The sequence continues at coordinate 24,716 of JAOACN010000669.1, forward strand.
CGGAGGGCGCAGCTCTCCCAGGAACCCCCCGGTTCGATCCGGCAGGGGTTGCGGGGCCGCCGTCCCCCGCGAGGTTTCCCTCTGGAGTGCGGCGCGATAGAGCCGCGCCGCGATGAAGTTTGCGGTGGGGGGCGAATCCCCTCCGGGCCTTGGCTACATTGTACCGTCTGGAGACAAACATGCGCAATCTACTGGTCTGCCTGGGCGAGATCCTGATCGACTTTCTGCCGCTGGAGACCGATGGGGAACTGACGGGCTTCACGTTGCATCCCGGCGGCGCGCCGTTCAACGTGGCGGTGGGGTTGGCGCGGCTCGGCCAGCCTGCTGCGTTCGTGGGCAAACTCGGCGCCGATGTATTCGGGCGGCGCTTGCGCCGCGCCGTCCGTGCTGAGGGTATTGACGATGCCTGGCTCACCGACGCGCCCGCGCCCACTACCCTGGCCTTTGTCGCCCATGAAGACGGCGAGCCGGTCTTCACCTTCTACGGCGCGGGCGCCGCCGATACGCTGCTGACCCCGGCGGACCTCCCTCCGGCCCTCTTCGAGCGGGCCGCGAGCCTGCACTTTGGCGGCATCAGCCTGTTGCGCGGCGCCACCCCCACGGCGGCGCTGGCGGCTGCCGAGGGCCTGCGTGGCCGGGCCCTGGTTTCCCTCGACGTCAACGTGCGCCCGCGCCTGATTGATGATCCGGCGGCCTATCGCGCCACCCTGGCGCGCGCCATCGCCGCGTGTGACCTGTTGAAACTCAGCGCCGCCGATTGCGCCTGGCTGGCTCCCGCCGATGATCCTCTACGTTTCGCCGCAACCCGGCTCGACGCCGGCCCGACGCTGGTGGCGCTCACCCGTGGAAGCGCCGGGGTGACCGTCCTGCGGCGGCGCGACGGTCAGGTCGAAACCCTGGAGGTTCCGGGCTTCTCCGTGGCGGTGGCCGATACAGTGGGCGCGGGCGACAGCTTCAGCGCGGGATTGCTTGCGGCCCTGGCCGAACGCGCGGCCCTTACCCGCGAGGCGCTGGCGACGCTGCCCGTGGAGGACCTCACGGCGGCCCTGCGTTTCGCTGCGGCCGTTGCCGCTCTCACCTGCACCCGTCCCGGCGCCGATCCGCCCCGTCGCGCCGAGGTCGCCGCGTTCCTCGCCGCGCAGTAGGGCCGAAGCGTTGGTCAGCCAATGCTTCGCCCCTGCTCGCTCGCAGGTGCGAGGTCCCTGCGTAAGTCACGTTCCGGCGCGGCGCAACGTCGCCGCGCCAGGACGCGCCGGGGCCGCGGGCCCCCGTCACCCCGCCGAGACGAAGTCTCGTTGTAGTACGTAGTGCAGTTCGCTGTAACTCATACACCCATCATGAATGCAGAAAAACTGGTCTACCACGCGCTCATTTGTGGGAGCGCCTGGTATAGAGCGGCGTTGCGCTGGTGAGCGCCTTCGAAACAGAAGCCTTGCGTCCCCCGGCAGGAACACATGCGTCGCGCAGAGAGTTGGGCCGCGTCGCTACCCAGAGCCACGGCCCTGGAAAGGGTTCCCTATGTCCCTGCCTGCCCCTCGCTCCATTCATCTTCCCTCTGGCCGTCTGGCCTACCGCCGCGCCGGCGTGGGTCCGCCACTGGTGCTGATCCACGGCTGGGGCGGCTCATCGCGCCACTGGCTCGGGGCCTTTGTGACGTTGAGCGACGAGTACGATGTGATCGCCATCGATCTGCCTGGCTTTGGCGCCTCACCACCGCCCGCCATACCGGCGCGGCTGCGCACGCTTACCGCCGCGACGCTTGAACTGATTGAGGCCCTGGAACTCTCCGACATCGCCCTGGGCGGCCATTCGCTCGGCGCGGCGGTGGCGATGCTGGTGGCCACGGCCCGGCCCGATCTGGTCAATCGGCTGATCCTGACCAGCTTCGGCCTGCCCCGCAGCCCGGCTGAAGCCGAACTGATGAGTTGCCTGCACGTGCAACTGATCCTCAATTCCATGCTCTGGGCGCCCTGGCTGGATCTGTGGGGGATATGGCAGGCCGCGGTGCGCCCGGTGGCCCAGGCCGTGTCGGTAATCCCGCCCGTGCCCCACGTCCTGGCGGGACAGGTCGTTCACGATGTCAGGGAGGTGCCCTATCCCGCTCTGGCGGTCGGCGCGGCCGACCTGGTGGCGATGCATGTGCGGGTGGGCCTGGAAGCGGCCACCACCACCGGCGATCCCACGGTGATCGGCGCCTCTCGCGCCGTCGCTGCGCCCACGTTGATCATCAGCGGTCGTGAGGATCGCATCTTCCCGCCGGACTCGGCGCGGGCGCTCGCCAGCGCGTTGCCCCGCTCCGGTCTGGTGCTCTTCGACCGTTGCGGGCACGTGCCCATGGCGGAAATACCCGGTCCGTTCTACGGCACGCTCGGCGCATTTTTGCGCGCATAAGCGAGTATCATGGCGGTGGTGCGGGCGTCAGGGGGACCGGCGTTTCCCTGCACCCTCCACCGTCGAGATCGTCTCCATGCCCGGGGCGCCAGGCCGGGCCAGCGCGAAGGAAGTGCCCATGCGTGTCCTGTTGATTGATAACTACGACTCGTTCACCTACAACCTGTTTCAGTACCTCAGCGAACTGGGCGCGAGCGTGGACGTGCGCCGCAACGATGCCCTCAGCGTCGCCGAGGCCGCAGCATTACGGCCCGACCGCATCGTGGTCAGCCCCGGGCCGTGCACGCCGGCGGAAGCCGGGATCAGCATCGCCCTCATTCGGGAACTCGGCCCGCACATCCCCACCCTCGGCGTCTGTCTTGGGCACCAGGCCATTGGCGCGGCCTTCGGGGGCGCCGTGGTTCGCGCGCCCCGGGTGATGCACGGCAAGCTTTCGGCCATTCACCACAGGGGCGTTGGCGTCTTCGCCGGGTTGCCTGACCCCTTCATCGCCACGCGCTACCACTCGCTGATCGTCCGCCGCGATGATCTGCCAGCCGAACTTGAGGTTACGGCATGGACCGACGACGGCCTCATTATGGGCCTCCGGCACCGCGCCTATCCGATCCAGGGCGTGCAGTTCCACCCCGAGTCGATCCTGACCGAGAACGGCAAGCAGATTCTGCGCACCTTCCTGGAAACTGCGTAGTTGTAATGGGATAGGGGAGGGTATGGGAGGGCGCAGCCCTCCCAGGAAAACCCCTGTTCATCTCAGGAAGTACGTGTTCAGCGTTGGGGGAACCCTACAGACCTGGGAGCGAGGGCGTCCCGCCCTCGTCAGGATTCGAGGGCAAGATGCCCTTGCTCCCAGGAGAAGTGTGAACACGTACCTCAGGACAGCAAGGCCCCGCCCAGGGCCGTCAGCCCTACCACCAGCCAGGACGGCGCCCTCCAGACCTGGAGCAATCCGAAGGCCGCCACGGCCAGGGCAACGTCCTGTGGCTCGCGGATCGCGCTGGTAATCACCGGGTGATAGAGCGCGGCGAGTAACAACCCCACCACCGCCGCGTTCACCCCCTGCATAGCCGCCTGTACCGCCGGGTTCCGCCGTAACCTGCCCCACAGCGGCAGGGTCGCCCAGAGGAAGAGGAACGAGGGCGCGAAGATCGCCACGAGCGCCAGCGCCGCTCCGCTCCAGCCATTCGGGGGCACGGCGCTGGTGGCGCCGAGAAAGGCCGCGAAGGTGAGCAGCGGCCCGGGCACGGCCTGGGCGGCCCCGTAGCCGGCCACAAACTGCTCGGTACTGACCCAGCCCGGCGCGACCACGAAGCGTTCCAGCAGCGGCAGCACCACGTGGCCACCGCCAAAGATGAGCGACCCGGCGCGGAAAAAGGCCGCGAACATCGCCACGGCCTGGCTTCCCGTGATGGTGGCCAGCAGCGGCAGGCCCAGCAGGCAGAGGGGCAGCGCCGCCGCGCTGCTCCAGGCAAGTGTCCGTGGCACCCGTATGCGCGCGCCGGGCGCCCCGGCCAGGACGGACCCGCCCAGCAGGGGCCAGCCCACCAGGCCCCCCGCGAGGATCACCAGCACCTGCCCCGGGCCGGTTGGCCAGAGCAGCAGGAGCGTGGCCGCCGCCAGGGCAATCGTCGCCCGTGGGCGATCGGGCGTCAGACGCAGGGCCACGCCCCAT
>JAOACN010000681.1 GCA_026417815.1 Chloroflexaceae bacterium
GGCCCGCGGTAGAGCAGGTCTCGCGCGGGAGGGCCTGGGAGGGCGCAGCCCTCTCAGAGAACCATCCCGTTTAGATGGTCCGCTCCACGCGGTCAATTGCTTCGAGGAGGAGACGACGATTGCCGCTTTCGGCGATGGCGCGGGCCTCAGCCAGGGCCTTGCGCGCCTCGGCCGGTGGGAGCAGAGGCGCGAGCCAGACACGGATCTGGGCGCTCAGGTGGCGCGTGCCCAGGGCGTCGGCGCGGGCCAGGGCCGCGGAGAGGCGATGGATGGCCAGCGTGGTCTGGCCGCGCCGCATAGCCGCCAGCCCCAGATTAGCGGTGATCCCGGCCACACGTTCGGGCACGTCGAGACGCTCGGCCAGGGCCAGACCGGCCTGAAACTCGGCCTCGGCGGCGTCGAGGTCGCCGCGGGCCAGGGCGATCTCGCCCTGGGTGGAGCGCAGGTAGGGTTGCAGACCCAGCGCACCCCATTCTTCGGCCAGGCGCAGGCCCTCGGCGGCGTAGCGCGCGGCCTCTTCCAGGTCGCCGAGCAGGTGCATATGATAGGCCAGGTTGTTGCGGGCCAGGACGCGCCAGGTGAGGGCATTGGGATTGTCGGCGGCGGTGTCGGCCACGCGCAAGGCGTCCCGGTAGCAGGCGATGGCGCCGGTCAGGTCGCCCTGCTGGGCAGCCACGCCGCCCAGTTCAAAGCGCACCTGGGCCAGGGCCACCGGATCGGGCGCCGGCTGGGCCAGGGCCAGACGTTCGGCCTCGCGCAGACGCAGGGCCGCCTCGGCCAGATCGGCTCCCTCAAGGGAGAGGGCCGTGCCCCAGAGGAACAGGGCGTCAATACGCTCGGCGGGTGAGGCGCCCTGCTCCAGCGCGCGCGCCAGGTCAATCACTTCGGCGTAGCGGCCCTGGGGCACCAGCGCGCGGCCCAGGTTCAAGCGCGCCCGCCGCGCCTCGGCAGGGTAGCGGGCCAGGTCCAGGCTCTCGCGAAACCGCTCGGCGGCGCGCGCCGCCGAGCCGCCCAGGAGCAGGGCCTCGCCCAGGTCCGTCAGCACGGCGGAGCGTTCGCTCGGGGGCGTGGCGGCCAGGGCCTGCTCATAGAAGGCGACGGCCTCGGCCCAGGCGGCGACGCTGGCAGCGCGACGGCCCGCCCGCAGGGCGTAGGCCGCCGCGCGCTCGGGGGCGCCGCCCAGGCTGAAGTGCCAGGCAATCACCCCCGCTTCCTCGTCCAGACGGTCCCGGTGCAGGCTCTCCAGGGCTTCGGCCACCCGCCGGTGCAGGGCGCGGTAGCGGGGCGCTCCCACCTCACGGTGGACGACCTCCATCGTCAGGCTGTGGTCGATCTGGAAGCGTCCGTCGGGCAATGCTTCCACCAGGCGAGCGGCGCGCAGTTCATCGAGGGCGTCCAGCGCCGCGCTTTCGGAGAGGGCCGCCGCCCGCGCCACCACCTCGAAGGCGAACACCCGCCCGGCGGCCACGGCGGTGTCGAGGACGCGGCGCGCTTCGCCGGAGAGACGGGCCAGTCGTGACTGGATGAGGCTGTAGACCGAGGTCGGCACGAGCGGGGCGTCAGGCAGTGCCGGGCTGAGACACCCATCGGCGCCGAGCAGGCCGCTCGCGCGCAGGTGGCGCGCCAGTTCGACCATGACGTAGGGGTTGCCCTCGGCGCTGCGGTAGAGCCAGGCGGCCAGCCGTTCGGCGTCCTGGGGGCTGAGGAGGCGCGCCAGCCGCTCGGTGTCGGCCAGGCTCAGGCGGGACAGGTTCAGCCGCTCCAGGCGCCCTTCGCGGATCAGGGCGGTGAGTAGCGTGCCCAGGGGCGCGCGGCGATCAACCGGGCGGGCCGTGCCGATCACCCGCAGGGGCGCGCCCTCCCCCCGGCGCAGGAGGTAGCCGAGCAGGCCCAGGCTGCTGGCGTCGGCCCAGTGCAGGTCGTCGAGCAGCAACAGCAGAGGCGCCTGCTCCGCCAGGGCAATGAGCAGCCGCGCCACACCCTCCCACAGCCGCGCCTCATCAGGGCGCGCGGGCAGCGCCGCCGGGGCCGTGTCGGGCGCCAGTTCCGGCAGCAGGCGCGCCACCTCGCCGACCCAGAAGGGCGCCAGCGACAGCGCCGCGCGTCGGGCCGGCCAGTCGGGGCGGGCCAGCAGGTCGCGCAGGACCTCGACCCAGGGCTGGTAGGGCAGGCCCTGCTCCAGTTCGCGGGCCGTGGCGCTCAGGGTAAGGCCGCCGCGGGCGGCGTGGCGGGCCAGCGCCTCGGCGGCCAGGCGCGTCTTGCCGATGCCGGCCTCGCCCTCCACCAGCGCCAGCCGCCCCGGCCCAACCGCTTCCAGGGCCGCCAGTTCGGCTTCGCGCCCGGTGAAGGGCAGCAGGGCGGACGGCGCGGCAGCCTTGCCAGCTTCTTCGGCGAGGGGGCGCGCCTCGGGTTGCCTTCGCTCCTGGGCGACCGGGGTGGCCCCTGAGACACTCGTCAACCGGTCGGTTACCACCGCGTCGTAGAGGTCGCGGGTCTCGCGCATGGGGGGCACGCCCAGTTCGGCGTCGAGCAGGTCGCGCAGGTGTTCGTAGCGGCGAATGGCGCCCACCCGGTCGCCCGACAGGTAGCAGAGGTACATCGCCTGCCGCTGGAGATCCTCCTGGAGCGGGTCCAGAGCCAGGGCGCGATCCAGGCTGGCCAGGGCGGACGCATAGTCGCCGCGAGCCTGGGCGGCCCGCGCCAGGCGGGTGAGGGCGCGAACCACCAGCAGACGCGCCCGCTCACGCTCGGCCACCAGCCACTCCATGAATGGCTCGGCGTCGGGAAGCTCGAAGCCGCTCAGCAAGTCGTCACGGTAGCGTGCCACCGCCGCGGCCAGGGTCGCCTCGTTGGCGTCGGGGGCATTGACCACGGCGAGGAGGGCGCGATAGTCCACCTCCACGTCGTTGGTGATGGCGAGCATGTCCTCGCCGACCAGCGCCGGGCCGAGGGCCTGGCGCGCGCCGTGGAGCGTGGCGCGGAGCAGTTGCTGGGCCGCGGCCCGCTCGTGGTCGGGCCAGAACAGGGCCAGCAGGCGCTCGCGGCTCAGCGGTTCGCGATGGGCCGCCAGGTAGTAGACCAGGGCGCGCGTCCGGCGCCGGGGAAGGGCGACGGGCGCCCCATCACGCAGGATCCGGGGCGGGCCAAGCAGGAGAATTGCCAGCATAAGGCGATTTCGGATTGCGGATTCTGGATTGCCGTGTAAGGCACTTCAATGATACCTGGCGATGATGCACCCACCACTACTTCGTCACGTCGCCCCTGGCGGGGGGCTGCGGCCCCTCCGAAGCTCCTCGCAGCAGAAGCCGCGGCGCGTGACAAAGTAGCGCAACAGTCTATTCAAGAGGAATTGGCATAACCTTTGCGAAGGGCGGGTCCCGCCTGATTATACCAGCGTGGCGGCGCGGCCCGCCCACGCCGTTGACGTGGCGCATCGCGCTGGCTATAATGCCGCCGGAGGACACGCGCAGGGTTTTGCCATGAAACTGATCGTGTTTGTTACCGACGATGCCCATGCCGATGTGAGTGTGGATACCCTGGTCGGGCAGGGCTTTCGGGTCACGCGCCTGGCGACGACCGGAGGCTTTCTGCGCCGGGGTAATACGACCCTGCTCGTCGGCGTCGAGGATGCGCAGGTCGATCAGGCCTGCGATCTGGTCAAGGGCGTCGCCCCTGGCACCCTGGCGATTATTATGGACCTGGAGCGCTACGAGCGCCTGTGAAGATCCTCTACGTTGCCGCCGGCATTCCGGTGCCGGGGGCCCTCGGCGGCAGCACCCACACCTACGAGGTGGCGCGAGGTCTGGTCAGGCGCGGGCACGAGGTGCATCTTGTGGCCGCGTCGCGCGAAGGCTGGAGCGGCCTGGCGCCCTTCGCCCGCCCGGTCTCCTCGCGGCTCGACGGCATCTACCTGCACCACCAGGATGTGCCCAAGGCCCTGAGCCTGCTCGGCGCGGCGCCGGTGCTGCGCCTGGCCCGCGCCCTGCGCCCCGACGTGATTATGGAGCGGTACTACAACTTCGCCGGGGCCGGCATCCTCGCCGCCCGGCGCCTTGGCGTGCCCGCGCTCCTGGAAGTCAACGCCCTGATCGTTGACCCGCCCGCCGTCTTCAAGCGGCGCCTCGACGATGCCCTGGGCGGCCCGTTGCGGCGCTGGGCCGAGTGGCAGTGCCGCGCCGCCGATCGCATCGTGACGCCGCTGCACACCACCGTGCCGACGAGCATCCCCCGCGACCGGATCATCGAATTGCCCTGGGGCGCCGATGTGGAGCGATTCGCGCCCGTGGCCCGGCAGCGCCGCCACGTCCACTCCCCGCCCAACGTGGTCTTCCTGGGTTCGTTTCGCGCCTGGCACGGCGTCACCGATGTTGTGCGCGCCGGGCTGCGTCTGCTTGAACAGGGCCACGACCTGCGCTTCACCCTGATCGGCGACGGGCCGGAGCGGGCCGCCGCCGTGGCCCTCGCCGCGCCGTGGGCGGAGCGGTTCACCTTTACCGGGGCCGTGCCCTATCCCCGCGTGCCCGAGTTGCTCGCCGCCGCCGACGTGGGCGTGGCCCCCTTCACCACCGCGCCGCACCCGGCCCTGCGCGCCGCCGGCTTCTTCTGGTCGCCGCTGAAGGTCTACGAGTACATGGCTGCCGGCCTGCCGGTGGTGACCACGGCCATCCCGCCCCTCACGGAGATCATCCGCGAGGGCCGCGAGGGCGCCCTCTTCCCCGAAGGCGACGTGGAGGCCCTGGCTGCGGCCATCGCCCGCGTGCTGGCCGACCCCGCCGCCACCCTGGCCATGGGCGCGGCCGCCCGTGCGCGGGTGGAGGCCCACTACTCCTGGCAACGCCACTGCGCCGAACTGGAGCGCATTCTTGGGGAACTGAGGTGATCCTCACCCTCCCCCTGGCCCCTCTCAGGTGTAGGGTTTTTCGAGCGAGAAGGGGTTTTCGGCATTCCAATGCGCTTGCGATCCTCACCCCCCTGCCCCCCTCTCCACCTATGGTGGAGAGGGGGAATTGGGCGTCCCAATGCCCCAGATCGCGAATGTGACGCGAGGATGCGCCGGAAAACCCTACACCTGAGAACCCCCTGACCCCCTCTCGCTCCACCTGTGGTGGAGCGGGAGGGGGCGCGCCGCACGCCTCCGCCCCCGGGAGGGTGTGGCAGGGCGCAGCCCTCCCGCGAAGAACCTTCTTCATACGCGATGGCGCGCGGCGCAGCCGGTTGACAGACGCCCGCCATCTGGCATAATGAAAGCAGAGCGGGGCCAGGCCCCGCATCTGTATGTGGAGCAGCGCGATGACCCTGTTGAGCGTCGGCGGCCTGACCAAATATTATGGCGCCGAACTAATTTTTGAAGATCTCAACTTCCAGGTGGCCCGGGGCGAGAAGGTCGCCCTGGTCGGGGTGAATGGCGCCGGCAAGAGCACTCTGCTGAAGATCATCGCCGGCCTGGAAAGCCCCGACGGGGGCCAGGCGGCCATCGCGCGCGGCGCCCGCATCGCCTATCTGGCTCAGGAGGTGCGCTTCGGCGGTGACCGTACCCTCTGGCAGGAGATGGAGCATGCCCTGGCGGCCCTGCGCGAACTGGAGGCGGAGATCCAGGCCCTCGAACCGGTGATTGCCGATACCGCCGCCCCGGGCTGGGAAGCGGCGATGGAGCGCTACGGCGAACTCTGCGCCCGCTTCGAGCACATGGGTGGCTATGAGGTCGAGCCGCGCATCAAGCGCACCCTGCAGGGCCTGGGGTTCCACGAGAGCCAGCACCACCAGCGCCTGGCCCAGTTCTCCGGCGGCCAGAAGACCCGCGCCGCCCTCGCCGCCGCCCTGCTCTCCGACCCCGACCTGCTGCTGCTCGATGAGCCGACCAATCACCTCGACCTGGCGGCGCTGGAATGGCTCGAACGCTTCCTGCGCGACTGGGACGGTACGCTGATCGTCGTCTCGCATGAC
>JAOACN010000737.1 GCA_026417815.1 Chloroflexaceae bacterium
GATCCGGAGCTGGTGGAGCGAGCCCGCGCCACGATCGATCGCAAGGACGCTCAGGTGGAGGACCTGCTCGCCGGCATTCACCACGAGCGCGAAGCCGCTGGCGCCGCCCTGCGCCGCGCCGAGGAGTTGCGCGAGGATGCCGAGAAGTACCGCGACCGTTTGGAGCAGGAGTGGCGCGCCTTCACCGAGCGCCGCGAGGCCGAGGCCGAGGCCGCGCGTCAGGAACTGGAAGCGGAACTGCGCGAGACGCGCCTGCTGCTCAAGCGCCTGCGCGACGATTTTCGCAGCGTCTCGCTCTCGCGCGAGTGGTTGGAGCAGGCCGAACAACGCCTCGCCGCCGCCGCCGAGCAGGTCAAAGAGGCCGCGGCCCGTCCCCGCGTCGCGCCGGCGCAGCCCGCCCGTCCCGCTACCCAGGCCCCGCGCCCGCTGCAACCCGGCGACACCGTGCTGGTGCGCTCGGTCGGTCTCAAGGGCGAGATTGTGAGCATTGACCCTGACGACGGTACGGCGCAGGTGCAGGTGGGCGGTTTCCGGATGAACGTGGACCTGAAGGATCTCAAGCGTGAGAAAGGCGCCCCCGAGGCCGGCCCGCGCCGCGAGTACCACGCCGAGCGCGGCGTCACGCTCCCCCCCGCGCCCGACGTCTCGATGACCCTCGATCTGCGCGGCTACCGCGCCCACGAGGTTGGCGACCGCCTTGACCGCTACCTCAACGACGCCTACCTGGCCGGGCTGCACCAGGTGCGCCTGGTGCATGGCAAAGGAACCGGCGCCCTGCGCCAGGTAGTGCGCGACGTACTGCAAGGCCACCCCCTGGTGGCCTCCTTCAGCAGCGGCGGCAGCGACGGCGGCGAAGGGGTGACCGTGGCAACCCTGGTGGAGCGGTGACCGCGAACAGACGTGGTACAATACCGTCACTATGCCCGAACCGCTCGTCTACCTGCTCCTCATCGTCGCTCTCGTGCTGCCGGTGCCGGGCGTCATGCTGCTGCGCTTGCTCTGGCCCCGCATTGGCCAGCGGAGCGTGGCGATCGGCGCGGCGGCGTTGTTCGTCTGCGCCATTCTCAGCGCGGTGATCCTCGCCCGCAGTGAGGTCCGTGTGTTGCGCATCGGCAGCTACAGCCTCTTGCTCCCGGGGACGCAGCCGCTCGATGTGGCCGTGCTGCTCCCCTCGGAAGCGCCGGTTGCTCCGCCCCCGGTCGCGCCGACGCGCCCCGGCGCCACCTCGGCGCCCGCTGCCACGGCTCAAGCAACCGCCACCCTCGAAGCAACCGCAACGCCTGCACCGACGGCCACGCCAGAACCTACCGTCACGCCGGAACCGACCGCGACCCTCGAACCGACGGCCACTGGCACGCCGACTCCGGCGCCCGCTGCGGGCCGGCGCTACGTTGTGCAGGCGGGTGACACCTTCCGCGCCATCGCCGAACGCTTTGGCGTCTCCGTTCCCGATCTGCTGCGCGCCAACAATCTCACGCCCGAACAGGCCGACAACCTCCGCGTGGGCCAGGAGCTGGTGATTCCATGACCGGGGGCGGACGAGGGGGTTGCGGGGAGGCGACGCCTCCCCGCACCCTCCAGATAAGACAGATTACGTATCTCCACCCACAGGGGAGCAACCGTGTCCACAGCCATCAAGACCATCGAACGCAAGCCGCGGGTCGTTAGCGACGCGCCGGCGCCGCTCCTGTTGTTGCTGCACGGCTATGGCGCCAATGAGTACGACCTGTTTGACCTGGCCGACTTCGTTGACCCGCGCTTCCACGTGGTCAGCGCCCGGGCGCCCCTGGCGCTGCCCTGGGGCGGCTTCGCCTGGTACCACCTCAGCGGCGCTCCGGGCAGACTGGTGCCTGACCCGCAGACCCGCGCCCAGGCGGTTGACCTGGTCGAGCGGTTCGTCGAGACCCTGCCCGGGCAGATCGGCGCCGATCCGCGGCGCACCTACATCCTCGGCTTCAGCCAGGGCGCGATCATGGGTTTCGCCGTGGCGGTGCGCCGCCCGGAACTGGTCGCCGGTCTGGCGCCAATCAGCGGCTACCTCGACCCGGCGCTGCTGCCTCCCGGTGGGGTGCAGGGCCTTGCACGGATGCCCATCCTGCACATGCACGGGACCTACGACGACATCATCCCCGTCGAGGCCGCCCATATGACCCGCGACATGCTCCGCCTCAGCGGGGCGCGTTATGCCTACCACGAGTATCCCATCGGGCACGGCATCCATCCCGAGGGGCTCCAGCTTGTCCAGCGGTGGCTTGCCGAGCGCCTTGCCGAGCCGGTGGAACGAGGAGCCTGAAATGAGCGCCACGCTACGGGTGCCTTTTGGCGATCTGGCACGGCAGGCCGCGGACCTTGAACCCGAGATGACCGACGCGCTGGCGCGGGTGGCCCGGAGTGGCTGGTACATTCTCGGCAACGAGGTCGCCGCCTTCGAGGCCGAGTTTGCCGCCTTTTGCGGGGCCGAGGCGTGTGTGGGGGTGGCCAGCGGCGCCGAGGCCCTCTATCTGGCCCTGGCGGCCCTCGATGTCGGCCCTGGCGACGAGGTGATCCCCGTCGCCAACGCCTGTGTCTACCAGGTGGCCGCGATTGTGCAGACCGGCGCGCGCCCGGTGTTCGTGGACATCGATCCGGCCACCCACACCCTCGACCCGGCGCTGCTGGAGGCCGCGATTACCCCGCGCACCCGCGTGCTGCTGCCGGTGCATCTCTACGGGCGCGCGGCCGACATGGCGGCGATCTGGTCCATCGCGCGCCTCTACGACCTCCAGGTGGTCGAAGACGCGGCGCAGGCCCACGGCGCCCGCTATCGCGGCCCCGAGGCCGGCGCCACGGTCGGCGGCGGCGCGAGCGCCATCTGCTGCTTCAGCTTTTACCCCTCCAAGAACCTCGGCGCACTGGGTGACGGTGGCGCCCTGACCACCAGCGACCCGGACCTGGCGGCTCGCCTGCGGCGCCTGCGGATGTACGGCTGGGGTGAAAAGTACATCGCCGTCGAAGCCGGCGGGCGCAACTCGCGCCTCGATGAATTGCAGGCCGCCGTGCTGCGGGTGAAGTTGCGCCGGCTGGCCGCGTGGAACCAGGCGCGCCGCGAGCGCGCGGCGTGGTACCGCGAGTTGCTCGCCGGGCTGCCGTTGCACCTGCCCGCCGATGACCCCGGACACGTCTATCACCTCTTCGTGGTGGAGTGCGACACCCGCGACGCCCTGCGCCGCCATCTGCTCGAGGCCGGAATCGGCTGCGACGTGCACTACCCCGTCCCGGCCCACCTGCAGCCGGCCTACGCCGCGTCTGGCCAGCGCCAGGGCGCGCTGCCCCACACCGAGCGCGCCGCAACCCGCGTGCTCTCCTTGCCGCTCTTCCCCGAGTTGACCCGCGCCGAGGTGGAAGAGGTGGCCCGGACGGTACGGGCCTTCTTTGGGTAACATTCAGATGTGATGTGGGAGGGTGAACCCTCCCAGACCCTCCCATGGCAGGCATGTGCGGTAATTCAGACGATCGCTGCGCCGCCTGCGGCGAGACGCTCAACGGGACGTGCTATTCGCTGATCGATCGCCCCGAACGCTACTGCGCGCGGTGCATCGCTAACCGGCCCCGCTGCGCCTCCTGCGGCGCGCCCCTCGGCGATCAGTACTGGCAACTCCACGATGGGCGCCTCCAGTGTCCCGCCTGCCACCAGGTGGCGATCTACGATCCGGACGTGGCCCGCGCCGTGTTCGATGAAACCGTCGCGGCCGTGGCGGCGCACCTGGGTATGACCCTCAACGTCGGCGTCGCCTTTCGCCTGGTAGATGCGCCGACCCTCGCCGCGATCCGCGCCGAGGGACGTTCCGCTGCGCCCGAAGACGAACGCACGCTTGGTCTGTACCAGCGCCGCGGGCACATTCGGGTGATCTACATGCTCTACGGTCTGCCGCGCCTGGCCTTTCGCACCACCGTGGCCCACGAGTACGCCCATGCCTGGCAGGCCGAACGGTGCCCGCTCCTGCGCGACCCGGAGTTGCGCGAGGGGCACGCCGAGTGGGTGGCCTACCACCACCTGCTCGCCCTCGGCTGCACCCGCGCCGCCGAACGCATGCTCAACGCGCGCCACCCCTACCGTCCCGCCCTGGAACGGGTGCTTGCCCTGGAGCGCCAACTGGGCGTGCAGGGGGTGATTGCGTATATGACCCGTGCTGAGTAAGCCGCCCCTGGATAACCTGGCAGGAGCATGGGGAAACCGGGTTTCCCCATGCCTCTCCAACTGTCCGTGTTCACAGCAAACTCGAGCAATGGATCTCACCCCCGAACAACGCGCCGCCATCGAACACGACGGACACCTGGTGGTCACTGCCGGGGCCGGCAGTGGCAAGACCCGCGTGCTGGTCGAGCGGTACCTCCGGCTGCTCGACGATGTTGGCCATCCCGACCCCTTCGCCGCCATTCTGGCCGTCACCTTCACTGAAAAGGCCGCCCGCGAAATGCGCGAGCGGGTGCGCCTGGCCCTGGAACGACGCGCTGGCGCCGGCACGCCCGCCGGGCGCGTCCGCCAGGCAGGCCTGGCCGCCGCCGTGGAGGGCGCCCGCATTGGCACCATCCACGGATTCTGCGCCACCCTGTTGCGCGCCCATCCCGTCGAGACCGGCCTCGACCCGCGCTTTGCCATTCTCGACGAGGTGGAGGCCGGGCTGCTCCTCGCCGAGAGCGTGGACGAGGCCCTGCGCGATGTGGTGCGCGCCCGCGGCGAGGGAACGGAAGCGACGCGCGCCACCCTGCCCGCCGGGTTGGAGGTGCTGCTGGAGGAGTTTGGCCCCGCCGAGGTGCGCGCCGCCCTGGTGGACCTGCTGCGCGGCGGCGGCGAGACTCGCGCGGCGTTGCGCGCCCTGCCCTCCGACCCGGCCGCCCTGCTGCGCCACTGGCATGAACGCCTGGCCCTGGCCCGCGCCGAAACCCTCGCCGAGTTGTTTGCCGGCGCAACCTGGCGCGAAGCTGTCGCCGCCCTGCTGGCCCTGGCCCCCGGCGCGCCCGCTGATGACCGGATCGGCGCCCAGGTGCGGGCCGTGGCCGCCTGGCTGAGCGAGCTCGACCCTGACGCGCCCGACTTCGCCGTGCTGGACGCGCTCAACCTCCAGGGCGGCAGCAAACGACTGTGGGGCAACGCCGACGACCTCAACAGGGCCAGAGAGGCCCTCCGCGCCCTGCGCGAGGCCTATCGCGCCGTGGCCGAGTTCCTGGCATTTGCCCCCGACCCGCGCATCGAAGAGCGCGCCGCCCTGGCCACCCTGGCCCTGCGCAACCTGTTCGAGATTGCCGACGCGCGCTACACGGAGCGCAAGGCCGCCCTCGACCGTCTCGACTTCGACGACCTGGAGCGCCGCGCCCGCGACCTCCTGGAGCGCCATCCCGACGTCCGGGCCCGCTGGCGCGCCGCACTGCGGGCCGTGCTGGTGGACGAGTTCCAGGACACCAACGACGACCAGCGGGCCATCATCTACGCCCTTGCCAGACCGTCCGATGCCCCCGGCGCCGCCGGGCCAGGGCTCTTTGTCGTGGGGGATGGGAAACAGTCCATCTACCGCTTCCGGGGCGCCGATGTGAGCGTCTTCCGTGAGGTGGAGGACGACATCCAGCGCTGGGGCGGGCGGCGCCTGGCGCTGCAAACCTCGTTTCGCGCCCATGCCACCCTGGTCGAACTGATCAACGGTCTCGGCGAACGGCTGTTCTGGCGACCCCGACCGCAACGATCCTTTGAAGTGCCCTATGAACCGCTGGCGGCCCACCGGCCCGCGCCCGCCCATTCCATCACCGCCGAATGGCACGTCCTGAGCAATGCGGGTGAGGCTGCCGAGCGTCGCGCGGCCGAGGCCGCGCTCCTGGCCGGGCGCCTGGCCGACCTGGTGGACGGGGCCGCCGGGCCCATCGTCCACGACCCGCAGCACGGCTGGCGCGCGCCGGCCTACGGCGACATCGCGCTGCTGTTTCAGGCCGCGACTTCCTTTGAACCCTTCGAGACCGCGCTGCGCGAACGGGGCATCCCCTACCTTACCACCGCGGGACGGGGCTACTACGGGCGCCAGGAAGTGCTCGATCTGATCCATCTACTGCGGACGCTCGACGACCCGGGTGACGAACTGGCCCTGGTCGGCGTGTTGCGCTCGCCACTTTTCGCCGTGGACGACGGGACAATCATGGCGCTGAAGCTGAGCGGCGCGGCGAGCCTCTGGGAAGCCTTGCTGGCTGCCGCGGAGGACGCTGCCGCCGATGCCGGGGTGCGCTTCGCCGCGCGCACCCTGGGCGAGTTGCACGCCCTGCGCGGGCGCTCCACGGTGGTGGAACTGCTGCGGACGGCCCTGGACCGCACCGCCTACCTGGCGATCGTCAGCGCCCTGGAGGACGGTGAACGGCGCCGGGCCAACGTCGAGAAGCTCCTCGCCGCGGCGCGTCTCGCCGGGGCGCGGGGGCTGCGGGCCTTCCGTGAATACCTTGATCTGCTGCTGCGCGTCGAGGCCCGCGAAGGCGACGCGCCCCTGGAGGCCCACGGCGCCGTCCGCCTCATGACCGTGCATCGCAGCAAAGGACTGGAGTTCCCCGTCGTCGCCCTGCCTGACCTGGGGCGCGCGCCATCGCCGCTCCGCGAACGCTGGCTGGCGCGGCGGGCCTACGGCCTGGCGCTCCAGGTGCGCGACCCGGCTGACGAGCAACGCCGCCCCGCCGCCTTCCTGCTCGCCCGCCACACCGAACGCCAGCTCGAGCGAGCCGAGCGCGAGCGTCTGCTCTATGTGGCCCTGACCCGCGCCCGCGACTACCTGATCCTCAGCGGATCGGCACAGGCAACGAGCGACGATGGCTGGCACGCCGCGCTTGCCGCCGCTCTCGGCCACCCCTGGGAGAGGGGCGGGCCGCCCGCCGGCGCCCTCGGGCCGCTCCTGATCATCCGCCACGACATGAGATGAAACCAGCCTCTGCACGAGAAGGGCCGGAAAGGCCCCCCGCACGCTTTCCCCGGGTAGGGGAGGCTCGGAGGGGCTTCGCCTCTCCGAAAGGGGCCTGTGGCCCCTGCAACCCGCGCCGAGACCTCGTCTCGGCGTCGTAAGAAAAAGGCGCGCAGCTCAACGATGCCCAAACTTCACACCGGAACTGTCTTATCCCGAAATTATTAATAATTAAAAAATCGCCAAAACGAGCCTTTTAACCGGAAAACGGGTTGAATCAGGGCATATTTTGACGTACAATGCGGCGACCACTGGCAATAGTACGATACGATTCACAGAGTGTAACCGCGCCAGGCACCCTCGTTGCAACCCGCGCGGGGCCATGTTCGCACACCTGGTTCGCTCCTGGTCCGTAGCAACGGGGGAAGTATGTTGCCTCGCATTCGCCGCCCTGCTTCACCGCTCGCGCACGTTGTCGTTCGCCTGGTCGCCCTTATCAGCCTCATCCTGATAACCCTGCCAGGAGGAGGGTCGCTACAGGCTGAGGGCAGTCGCAATCTGTTTGACGACCCCGTCGAAAGCGTTGGGTATCGGGCCTTTCTGGAGTGGCATGCTACCCTTACCACCGCCGGCATTCCGCGCCAGTCCACTATTAAAGCCTTCGTG
>JAOACN010000110.1 GCA_026417815.1 Chloroflexaceae bacterium
GGCCCGCGACGTGGCCAGGTTGATGTCCATACTCGGCTTGGAGCGCTTCGCCGTGGCCGGACACGACCGCGGCGCCCGCGTGACCCACCGCCTCTGTCTCGATTACCCCGAACGGGTCACCCGCGCCGCCGTGCTCGATATTGTCCCCACCTACACGATGTTTGCCACCGCCGACAAGGAGTTCGGGGACGCCTACTACCACTGGTTCTTTCTCAGCCAGCCCTACGATCTGCCGGAGCGGCTGATCGGCGCCGACCCGGAGTACTATTTGCGCGCCAAGATCGCCCGCTGGTCGCGCAATCCGGGCGCGTTCACCGAAGCGGCGCTGGCCGAATACCTGCGCTGCTTCCGCGACCCGGCCACCATCCACGCCACCTGCGAGGACTACCGCGCCGCGGCGAGCATTGACCTGGTTCACGACGCTGCCGACCTGCAACGCAGGCTCGCCTGCCCCTTGCTGGTGCTGTGGGGAGTGAACGGTTTTGTTGGGAAGAAGTACGACGTCCTGGGCATCTGGCGCGAGCGCGCGAACGATGTGCGGGGTCGCGGGTTGCCCTGCGGCCACTACCTGGCCGAAGAGGCGCCCGAGGAGACCTGCGCGGAACTGCGGGGGTTTTTTCTGGAAGCGTGAACTCGCGCCACGCGCGATGGGAGGGCGAAGACCTCCCAGAAAACTCCTCTGTCACCCGGAAGGGTGTGGCGGCGCAGCCGGGCCCTCATCGAGGATGGCCAGGATGCGCTCCACCAGGGCGCGATCCAGGTCGTCCAGGTCCTCGCTGAGCCGGTCCAGGCTTCGTTCGCCGGCCCAGATCCGCTCGGCGGCCCGGCGCAGGCGCCAGCCTTTACGCTCGATGTCGCGCAGCGCCAGTTCCACCTCGGCTCGTTCGCCAACGTCGCCGCGGGCCACTGCGGCGATGCCCTGAAGTAGCGGCTCGAACTGTCGCAGGGCCTCCTCGCGCGTGTCGGTGTCGTCGTCGAGCGGGGCAATCACGCCGGCGGCGGTGAGCCGCTCAAGCACCAGGTTGCGCTCGGCGAACGGCAGGGCGTCGAGGGCGACCTGCAGGCCCGCGCCGTCGCCCCGCTCCAGCGCCCCGCGCACCGCGGGCGGCAGGCTGGCCAGCAACTCTTCGGTGACCCCGGGATTGACGTCCTCGGCGGCGAAGCGGTGGCGCTCGGCGAAGTCCTGCAGACCGAGCTGCTCGAACAGGGCGGCGGCCTGCTCCAGGTAGGGGCGCGCCAGGTCCGGGCGACCTTTGCGGCGCAGGGCCCACCCGTAGTTGCCGATCTGCGCCGCGGCGGCGTACTGTTCACCCGCGGCCCAGTAGAGGCGCACTGCCTGGTTCAACAGATCGGTGGCCCGGGCCAGGTCCCCCTGCTCCAACAACGCGCGCCCCTGGACAATCAGGGCGTCGGCCTGCTCTCTGGGTGGTGTTTGCATTGCTGTTCCTTGTGATGATCGCGCAACCCGGAGGGATGCGTGACAGTCTGTTTCCCGGAGGGCCGGGATGTGGGGAAACCCGGTTTCCTCGCCCTTCCTCAGAATGGCAGTGAGGCCGTCGGCGATCTTCCCACCGACCAGGAGATAGAGAAACCCCCGCGATGAAACTGCGTCAATTGACGCACTCCCCTGCAGGACGTCAATGTCTGCTGTGGCCGACGCTGCTGCGATGATGAACAGATGACGCCAGTTGTATCACGCTCAGGCGACAGCGCGCAAGTGGGGATGGCGGCGTGCTGGAACAGCGATTGCGGCGCTTTGCGTCTTCGCGTTAACCGTTTCGAGAAAAGCTGCCGCAACGGACAGTTTCACAGCTCATGCGTTCGTTCCCGTGATGTGGTCTGCTCAAGCCTCTCAGCAGCCTCGGCGAAATAGACGCGCTGCGGTCCCATCAACGCGCGAAAGTGATCATAGCGCCGCTCGCTCTCCTGACCAAACGGCACATAGACGAATAGTTCATACGGTTGCGGGAGCTGCACAACGCTCTGGAGCGCCAGATACTCGATTGACCCCGCAGGGCTGTCGTGCGGCACGATAACCACCGTGCGCTCGATGAGCGGCACGGCCGCCACGCCGATGGCGCGATGTTGGGCTTCTTTCCAGAGCGGTTCAAATTCGGCGTACTGCGCCTGGATATCCGCCAGCAGCGCGAGGAAGGCTGGATCGTGCGCGATGAGGCGGGTGCGCCGGTAAAACACCTGCAGCGCCTGGAGCACATACGCTTCCCACAGCGTGTCCAGCCGGGCGCGCTGGCGCGGCGCGAACAGCGCGCCGACCATATGGATGCGCCCTGGCCCGGCCTGACTCGGCTGCCAGATCGCCTCGAACCCCACGTTCCACGCCAGCAGATACCCGAGCGCATCCACGACGAAGGCCGGGAACGTCATCCCGAGCAGGAGCGGCTGGGCGAAGGCGCGGACATCGCCCAGGTGCGCCGGAGAATGGGCCGGTTCCGGCAGATACCCGGCGAGGAGCCAGAGATCATACGCCTCCCAGGGGCTCAACTGGTAGGCGGTGATAGCGGCGATCACGTCGTGACGTCCGACGGCGTCAATGCCGCGTTCTTTGCGCGACAGCGCCCCTGGCGAACTCGAGAGCAGCCCGGCCGCCTGACGCAGCGTGAGACCGCGCCGGCATCGGAGCTGGCGCAACAGGGCGCCAGCCGCATAGTGAGCGCCCGGCATCCGTCCCCTCCTCGCGCTGTTTCAATTTCTGAAACGACAGGTGAAAACCTTGTCATTTCCTCTACAAGTCTCGATGGTATGATCACAGCGCCGATTGCCGCTGCAACGAGTCGGAGGACGCTGCAGAGATGACTGCTTCCAGCACGAGCGAAGCTGGTCGGCATCTGCATACGCCTGTGCAGCCGCCTGAAGGGTTGCATGAGAAAGGTTGACGCACAGACGCAAAGGTAAAAAGTATGGATTGCGCGACGTTGAACCTTTGCCTCTGCCTTTGAAAGAAATCCAGTAATGGCACATATGTGTGTTGAGCATATAGTATAGCACGGTGTTCGGGTGCAGGGGGGAGGTGGGCAGTCTGTGGGCGCCTGGAAGCCCACGGATTCGGGCAGATCGAGACGGATCGTCGCGGATTGGTCGCCTTCCATCACCGGCAGATCCGTGGGGATCCGTCGCATACGCGGCAATCCGTGTCCCCCTCGCCCTATTCGCGCGTCCTACCTAGCGAACAAGCAACAAGCGTCCAGAGGAGGTTCGCCATGCGCCGTTCCGCCGCGTGCTCTGCCATGCTGCTGCTCGTTCTCGTGCTCACCGCATTCGCCACACCATCTCCGCTGCCCGCCGGTGCGCCGACGGCAGCAGCGGCGCCAGCGGCAACGGAGAGCGATGAACCGCCAGCGACAGCGCTGCAGCACATCGTGACGACGCAGACGATCAGTTTCGTGCAGATTGCCGCAGGGGGTAGTCACACCTGTGGATTAACAAACACCGGTCTCGTCTATTGCTGGGGCTGGAACGCTTACGGACAGCTCGGCGACGGCACGAGAACTGATCTGTCTCTTATACACATCT
>JAOACN010000188.1 GCA_026417815.1 Chloroflexaceae bacterium
ACGTAGTAGAGGTCCCGGAACACCTTGCCGTACCCGCCGACGTGGCCCGCCAGCACGATGTTCCCCCCTTCGCCGGGGTTGGCCGAACCACGGTGTTGCCCGACGGCGTATTCGGCCACCTGCCACACCGCCACCTGCTGGCCGTTCTGCTCCACGACCTCCCACCCGACCTCGATCACCTTCGAGTCTACCTTGATACTGGGGATGACGATGCGCTCGACCAGGGCCGGGCGCGCCTCCACGGAGGTGGACAACTGCTCCGCCTGACCCTGCGTGGCGAGCGCGGGCGCCTCGAAGGCGGGCAGGGCCGCGGGCGCTGCGGATGGTGGAGCCACCGAGGCGCCAGCTACGCTCATGTCAGCCTGCCCGGCGCCACCCATCAGGACCCGCGGCGCGGCGATGTCGCTGTCGCCGCGAGCGGCCATGCGGTGGTAGGCGATCTCAGAGTACACGCCGCCAACATAGAACAAGAGATACAGCCCCGCGATCGCCAGTAAATTGCCCAGCGTCCAGTAAAACCGGCGCCGGCGGGTCGTCCGGTTGACGGTAACTACCACATCGCCAGTTCTGGATGGTGTGACCATACTCAACGGTTCGGGTAACGGCAGGTGCGAGCTCTCCTGTTTTGAGTATACCATTGGACTGTGACAGGTGCAGGGCGACCCGGAGGGTTGCCCTGCCTGCACGTTGTCACGTTACCCCTGGCGGGAGTTGCGGGGCCGCAGAACGCTGCGGGCTAAAGCCCTGGTTGAGTTCACGAAAGCCCCTGCGGGGCTTCCACGTCCTGAGCAAGGGCTTATGAAGATTCAGAATATAAACCGGTATTCGCCCGGTAGCCCGGCGGCTGAAGCCGCGGGCTACTGATGCGAAGCCCGCCTGCGCGGGCTATACCGGATTTAATGTTTAATCTTCATTAGCCCCTCCCAACCTCCTCACAGCGGAAACTGCGGTACCTGACAGAGTAGAGCTACGGGCTCCTCTCACCAAACACTCATTTGACACTGGGTCCTGAGGTGCCGTAGGCTGAACAATGGCCGCAGGGCAACCCAAGGGGTTGCTCCACTTAATCAGGAGCCTAGCTGATGCTACGACGAGTGCTTGCCATGTTCCTGCTCGCCGGTGTGCTGGTCGCCTGCGCCGCCCCGGCCGCTCAGACTCCCACCGAGGCGCCCACCCTCGCCCCCGCTCCAACCGAAGTGCCCGCCCCTACTGCCGTTCCCACCACCGCAGCGGCTAATCCCGCGGCCACGAGCGCGCCGACGAGCGCCGCCGCTCCGGCCAGCGCCGGTGTGGTCGTGTTTCGCATCATTCCGGAGGAGTCGCAGGTGACGTATGAGGTCGGTGAGACCTTCCTCAACCAGAACAACCGCTACGCCGTGGCTGTGGGCCGCACGCAACAGGTGAACGGCGAGGTGCGCTTCGACCGGGCCAACCCGCGCAACAGCAGTGTTGGCACGCTCACGATTGACATCAGCACCTTCACCTCCGACAGCCCGCGCCGGGACAATGCCATTCGCGACCGCTGGCTCGAGTCGGCGCGCTATCCGCTGGCAACCTTCACCCCCACGGCGATAGAGGGTCTGCCCGAGACATACACCTCTGGCGAAGAGATAACCCTGACGATAACCGGCGACCTGACCGTGCGCGAGGTCACCCGGCCCACGACGTTCACCGTAACCGGGGCGCTTGACGGCGAGACCATGCGCGGCGTGGCCGAGACGCAGATCAAGATGACCGATTTTGGCTTTCAGCCGCCGGATATTGCGGGAGTGCTGCGGGCCGAGGATGACGTGAAGATCAGTTTCAACTTCGTGGCGCGTCCCGTGGAGTAAGGTGAAGGGGCGTGGAAGGAGGAAGCCCTTCCCGCGAACCATCAACCCGTCACAAGCCGGGTTATCAGGCCAGCAGGCAGTTCCGTCTGGATGATATAGCTCTACTTTGTCACTTTGCCGCTGGCGGGGGTTATGGGGGCCGCAGGTCCCTGAAAATCTTCCATTCCTGGTCGGCACGGCTTCGCCGCGCTGCACCAGGAAGGGGAAAGCTCGGAGGGGTGCAACTCCTCCAAACCTCCTCGCAGCGGAAGCCGCGGCAAGTGACAAAGTAGAGTCAGAAGGGTGTGGGAGGACATCGTCCTCCCACACCCTTTATTGCATAGGGGCGCGATGAAACCCGGTATCGCCCTGAATCCCGTGGCGCGCGGCGCGGTCGCCTGCGGATCTCAGGCGGCGTTGGTCGGCTCAATGCCGCTGAGGCGAACGAGGGAGGCGCGCAGCAGCGCAAGTTCCTCATCGGTCAGGCGGGCCAGCAACGGGTCGGTGGCGGCGCTCGCCTCACTCAGCAGCAGGAGCGCCCGCAGGGCCGCGGGCCATCCTGCCTCCGATGCCATGTCACCGGCGACGAAGGGGGGGAATAGCCCGGGCGATTGTTGTTTCAGGGAACGCGCGGTGGTCATAGCATCTCCTCAGCGTAGCGTAGATTTTTCTTAGTGTAGATCCGGGATGTTACCAGAGTCAAGGGCTTTTTGACCTGAGACAATATTCACTCCCGAGTTGCCGTTTGGAGTGGCGCGGGGAAGTGCAGCCCTCCGCACCTCCCCGGCAAGTGATGCGCGAGTCTGCGCCCCTCCGAAAGCCCCCCGGGCAGGGTCCTGGAACATCTGCTTTCCCTACTCTCCTCCAACCGGCGGTCAGCGGGGTAGGTGGCAGCTTCGCGTGCCTCAATATGCTGTGAACCAAGTTTTTCGGTAACTCCGCCCCCTCCCCAACCCT
>JAOACN010000202.1 GCA_026417815.1 Chloroflexaceae bacterium
AGATGTGTATAAGAGACAGGTCATCAGCGGGAGTTTCTGGTCCCAGCCGACGGTTGGGAGCGGGCAGTACCTCCACGGGTTGCTTCGCTGCCTGCCCCAGGTGGCTGCGGAGCATCGCTACCTGTTGCTCACCCCCGCCTATCTGCCGCCCGGCCCCGGGCTGCCGCCCGGTGTGGATGGGGCATGCCTGGCGACCCCTTTCGACCGGTTCAACGACAATCTGGCCAAGTTGTGGTTCGAGCAGGTGGCCTTTCCCCGCATGGTGGCACACGTGGCGAACCACAACGCCACCGTGGCGCTGGTGCCATACTTCGCGCCGCCGCTGCGCTGCCGGCTGCCGGTGGTGACGACCGTTGGCGACATCATCCCCCTGGTGTTGCCCGAATACCGCGACGGAGCGCACGTCCGCGCCTACATGGCCCTGGCGCGCCGGGCCGTGCGCCGCAGCGCCCACGTGCTGACCTTCTCGGCCCACAGTCGCGCCGATATTGTCACCTATCTCGGCCTGCCACCCGAACGAGTCAGCGTCGTGCCCCTCGCCGCGGGTGAGCAATTCACGCCGGGCGACGGGCAGGCCGCACGTGACGAGGTGGCCCGGCGCTACGGTATCCACGCGCCGTTCATCTACTACGTCGGCGGTCTCGACGCGCGCAAGAATGTGGCGACGCTGGTGCGCGCCTTTGCCCTGCTCCGTTCGCGGGGGGTGCGGGCGCAACTGGTCATCGCCGGACGGGCGGCTGGCCGGGATCCGCGTCTATTTCCCGACCTCGATGGCCTGATTGCCGAACTGGACCTCGAATCGAGCGTAAAGCGGATTGACGTGCCGGTGGAGGATGGCCCGCTCTTCTACCGGGCCTGTACGGTCTTCGCCTATCCTTCGCGCTACGAAGGCTTCGGATTGCCGCCGCTGGAGGCAATGGCCTGCGGCGCGCCGGTAGTGACAAGCGACGCCAGCAGTTTGCCCGAGGTGGTCGGCACGGCGGCGCTGCGCGTCGCGCCAGACGACGTGGTGGGCTGGGCCGCCGCGCTGGGGCGCGTCCTGGGCGACGCGCGACTGCAGGCCGACTTGCGCGCCCAGGGCCTGGCGCGCGCGGCCCAGTTCTCGTATCGTAAGGTCGCTGAGGAAACGCTGCGCGTGCTGGAACGGGTCGGTTCACGGGGGGGATAAAGCGGTGTTCCTGGGAGGGCATGGCCCTCCCGAACCCTCCTGGCCGGGATACTGATAGATGGCGTGTCTACATGGGCCTGTAACTCTACGTTGTTACTTACCGCAGTTTCCGCTGCGAGGGGGCTCGGAGGGGCTACTCCCCTCCGCGCTTTCCTCTTCCTGGTGCGGCTTCGCCGCGCCGCACCAGGAAGGGAGGATCTTCGGGGGCCGCAGCCCCCGCAACGAGCCAGGGGCAAAGTGACAAATGGGAGGGCAATGCCCTCCCACTCCCTTGCGGCCGGTCGAGGCGTGGGGAAACTGGTTTCCCCACCCTCATCTGAACGACCGAAGAAAGCAGCTATGCGGACAGGCTCTTAGCTCGCCTTCGCCTCAGCCGGCTGCAGCGTCGGCTCGATGCCCTTGAGGGAGGCGACGATCAGGTCACGGTTGAGCCGGGCGATCGTATCCATGCTGATCTCCTTCGGGCAGACGGCGGAGCACTCGCCGATGTTGGTGCAGTTGCCGAAGCCCTCGAGATCCTGTTGCATCACCATGTTTACCGCCCGCTGATGGCGCTCGGCCTGGCCCTGGGGCAGGAAGCTCAGATGGGCAGCCTTGGCGGCCACGAAGAGCATCGCCGAGCCGTTGGGGCAGGCCGCGACGCAGGCCCCGCAGCCGATGCAGGCGGCGGCGTCCATGGCCTTGTCGGCGTCGGGCTTTGGCACCGGGATGGTGTTGGCATCGGGGGCCGAGCCGGTCGAGACGCTGATGTACCCGCCGGCCTGGATGATCCGGTCAAAGCTCGAACGGTCCACCACCAGGTCCTTGATGATCGGGAAGGGCAGGGCGCGCCACGGCTCGATGGTGATCGTGTCGCCATCGTTGAAGCTGCGCATGTGCAACTGGCAGGTGGTGATCGCCGCCTTGGGGCCATGGGCAACGCCGTTGATCATCAGCGAGCACATGCCGCAGATGCCCTCCCGGCAATCGTGGTCGAAGGCGATTGGCTCCTCGCCCTTCACGATGAGATCTTGATTGACCACATCAAGCATCTCCAGGAACGACATATCAGGGCTGATATGGTCGGCCTGGTAGGTCTTGAACTCGCCCGGCGTCTTGTTGTTCTTCTGGCGCCAGACCTTAAGAGTGAGCTTCATGGTTGCTATCGCTCCCCATTGGAGATTTTGGATTTTGGATTTTGGATTGCCTACAATCTAAAATCCAAAACCTAAAATCCAAAATCACTTATAGCTGCGCTGCGACGGCTTGACGTACTCGAAGACCAGGGGTTCCTTGTGCAGTTCGGGTTTGGCCAGGTCGCCGGTGTATTCCCAGGCGGCGACATAGGAGAAGTTTTCGTCGTCGCGTTTGGCTTCGCCGTCCTCGGTCTGGCTCTCTTCACGGAAGTGACCGCCGCAGGACTCGGTGCGATGCAGGGCGTCAATGCACATCAACTCGGCCAGTTCGAAGAAGTCGGCCACGCGCCCGGCCTTCTCCAGTTCCTGGTTCAGTTCACCGCCTTCCCCGGGCACCTTCACGTTCTGCCAGAACTCCTCTCGCAACTCGGGGATGCGCCGGAGGGCCTTGCGCAGGCCGGCGTCGTTGCGGGCCATACCGCACTCGTCCCACATGATCCGGCCCAGCTCGCGGTGGAAGGAGTCGACGGTGCGCTTACCGTTAATGCTGAGCAGCCGCTTGACGCGATCGGCCACTTCGGCTTCGGCCTCGGCGAAGGCCGGGTGGTCGGCGCTGAGGCCGCCCGGCTTCACGCCGGCCAGGAAGTTGGCGACGGTGTAGGGCAGAATGAAGTAGCCATCGGCGAGGCCCTGCATCAAGGCCGAGGCGCCGAGGCGGTTCGCGCCATGGTCGGAGAAGTTGGCCTCGCCAGCCACGAACAGGCCAGGGATGGTGCTCATCAGGTTGTAATCCACCCACAGACCGCCCATGGTGTAGTGCACGGCAGGGTAGATGCGCATCGGCACCTCGTAGGGATTCTCGCCGGTGATCTGCTGGTACATGTCGAAGAGGTTGCCGTAGCGTTCGGCAATTTTCTGCTTGCCCAGCCGCTTGATCGCGTCGGCGAAGTCGAGGTACACCCCCTGGCCGCCAGGACCCACGCCGCGGCCCTCGTCGCAGACCTGCTTGGCGTTGCGCGAGGCCACGTCGCGGGGCACCAGGTTGCCGAAGGCCGGGTAGCGCTCCTCCAGGTAGTAATCGCGCTCGCTCTCGGGGATGTCCTGGGGCCGGCGGGTATCACCCTTCTTCTTGGGCACCCAGATGCGCCCGTCGTTGCGCAGCGACTCGCTCATCAGCGTGAGCTTGCTCTGGTGGTCGCCAGTGACGGGGATGCAGGTGGGGTGGATCTGAGTGAAGCAGGGGTTGCCAAAGAACGCTCCGCGCCGATGGGCGCGCCAGATAGCGGTGGCATTGCAGCCCTTGGCGTTGGTGCTGAGGTAGAAGACGTTGCCGTAGCCACCGGTGGCGAGCACCACCGCGTCGCCTACGTGGCGCTCGATCTTGCCGGTGACCATATCGCGGGTGATGATGCCTCGCGCGCGACCATCAACCACCACCAGATCGAGCATCTCGGTGCGGGGGAACATCTTGACCGTTCCGGCGGCGATCTGCCGTGAGAGGGCCTGGTAGGCGCCGAGCAGGAGCTGCTGGCCGGTCTGGCCGCGGGCGTAGAAGGTGCGGCTCACCTGGGCGCCGCCGAAGGAGCGGTTGTCGAGGTAGCCGCCGTACTCGCGGGCGAAGGGCACGCCCTGGGCCACGCACTGGTCAATGATGTTCACCGACACCTGGGCCAGGCGATAGACGTTGCTCTCACGGGCGCGGAAGTCGCCCCCCTTCACCGTATCGTAGAAGAGGCGGAAAATGCTGTCGCCGTCGTTGCGGTAGTTCTTGGCGGCGTTGATGCCGCCCTGGGCGGCGATCGAGTGGGCGCGGCGCGGGCTATCCTGGTAGCAGAAGCACTTGACATTGTAGCCCTGCTCGCCCAGCGTGGCGGCGGCGGCGCCGCCGGCAAGGCCCGAACCCACCACGATTATCGTATACCGGCGGCGGTTGGCAGGGTTGACCAGCTTCATCTCGAAGCGGTGCTTATCCCAGCGCTGCTCGATCGGGCCACTGGGGGCCTTTGAATCCAGACCCTTAACATACTCCACCGTGCGGACGCCGGTGCGAGTGGTCGTCTCTTTCTTGATCTCGCTCATCGCTCACCTGCTCCTAACCAGCTTCTGTTACGCTGCCGGGCCAACGATCCCGGCCATTACCGCGATCGGGAACGAGATGTTGCCGATCACCACTGCCAGAGCGACCAGAACCGCCAGACCGCGCAGCAGTCGCGTATACATGGCGTTGTTGAGGCCGAGGGTCTGAAACATGCTCCACACGCCGTGGTACAGGTGGAACCCCAGAAAGATCATCGTAAAGATGTAGAAGCCCGAGATCAGCGGGTTTTGAAAGCCGATCACAACGTTACTGTACACCTCGAACTCGCCGCCATGGGGATGCTTAAACTCACCCGGCCCATAGCCGACGACCCCGAAGGTCAAATGCAACAGATGGTAAATGATGAACAGGAAGATCACAATGCCGCCAAAGCGCATGGTGTACGCGGCGTAGCCCGTCTGACGTTTCTTCTCGCCGTAGCGTTTCATGCCGCTGACACCATTGGCGAAGGTGTTCTTCTGGCTCTGCATCGTCAACATGGTGGCCGACCAGATGTGCAGCACCACCGAGGCCAGCAAGATGACACGGGCCACCCAGAGCAGGTGCTCGTGCCCGAAGACAGGATAGCCCAGTTCACGCAGCCCCGCCGCGTAGGCATTGAACACCTCCGGCCCCTGATACATCTTCAGGTTGCCGTACATATGGAAGACCACGAAACCGACAAGGATAAATCCGGTGAGCGCCATGATCACCTTTTTGCCGACCGACGTCCGGTAAAGCGTGAGGACCCCTGTCATCGTCGCTTCCTTCCCTTGCAATGCTCGCGCAACTGGAAAAGACCTATCCACGCGCCGCCGCGACGGGTCGCGAACGGTTCTCCACCCTCTCACGGCGGGGGTTGGGTTCGAGGCAGATGCGTTAGACGCTACATGCTTGCAAGAGGAATTATATCCTAATGCGATCGGCTTGTCTAACCTGTGCAAAATCCGTGCGAAATTGTGACACAATGCACAGGGCGTATGGACGCCGCAAAGCCGCTCCAGAACCGCGCGATCTTGAAGCAATGCCAAACTTGTCTTTTCACGCACGAGAAATTTCGGGCCGCAGGCCCGTCGGCAGGGAGGGTCTGGGAGGGCATAGCCCTCCCAGGAAAAACGCTTTTCACCTCCGGTGTAACTTTAGGGGGTCTACCCCCCTTCTCAGGTGTAGGGTTTTCCGGCATATCCTCGCGTCACATTCGCGATCTGGGGCATTAGGACGCCCAATTCCCCCTCTCCACCTATGGTGGAGAGGGGGGCAGGGGGGTGAGGATCGGAAGCGCATTGGAATGCCGAAAACCCCTTCTCGCTCGAAAAACCCTACACCTGAGAGGTCTACCCCCCTCGGGCTTTCCCCGTCCTGGTGGGCACAGCGACGCCGCGCCCGCCAGGACGGGAGGATCTTCGGGGGCCTGCGGCCCGCCAGGGGCATAGTGACAAAGGAGAGGTAAGCGCAGCCGTGAGGAAATCCGTCAGGGTTCCTGCTCGAAGAGCAGAAAGGCCATCTCCCCACCGGGGTGCGGATAGCGTTGCAGGAGCCGGAGCCGGGGAAAACGTTGGTTGAGGGCAAAAACATCCGCTTCTTGCTGGTCAACCACCAGCAGTAGCGGTTCTTTCCGGGCGAGGTCCGCCAGACGCGCCGGCGCGTCTGGCGCAGACAGGTCCACTTCCGCCAGGCGAATGGCGGGGACGTCCCCGAGGTAGAGCAGCGTGGCGAGATGGACCAGTCGCGGCTGGTTGTGGTTGACCAGCGTCAGGCGGCCATACGCTGTTGCCGTAGCGCGCACGTCGGCCAGCAAGGCCTCCAGGTGATGGCCCGCGCTCCACGTTTCCAGGTACTGCGCCCGATCCTGGCGCGCCAGGGGCGCCGTCAGCGGCGCCGTCGCGAACCAACCGAGCCAGACCAACCCCCAGCCGCCCGCCGCTCCCAGCGCCAGCAACGCTGCGGCCCGCGGCGCGCGCCCGGACGACCAGAGGGCAGTCGTTCCCAGCGCGGCGGCGAGCAGCAAGGGCGGCCAGGCGGGCAACAGGTAGCGCGAGTAGAGCGTGGTTCCGATCAGCACGAAGCTGGCGATCACCGCCAATCCCGCCACCAGGAGGAAGCCTGTCAGACGGGCCGCTCCAGGGGTGGCGTTCCCTCCCCCGTCCGCGGCTTCGACGGCCCTGAGCGCGGGCGCGCCCTGCCAGGCGATGGCGGATGCCACTGCCGAGGGCGCCTGGCGATCCCCGAGTGGCCCCTCCTCCTGGCTCGCAGGCAGAAGGGGAACGCCTCGCGCGCTTCCGGCCCGATTGACCGCCTGGCGCGCAGGGACAGGATTGCGCGGGGCCGCAAGCGCCGTCCGGCGGACACCGTACAGGGCCAATGCCAGCACCGGAGCAAGCAGCAGCGGACCGGGCAGGTAGCGCAGCAGCCAGTCGCCAACGGCGCCTGCATGCTGCCGCATAACGACGCTACGCGCCTCCTCCGTGCCAAGCTTGTGCCGCTCGGCGCTGCCGTAGTGAAAGGGCGCCAGACAGGCGAGACCGAGCAGCGCGACGATCAGGGCCACGCGCAGCAGGCCCAGGCGCCGCCAGCGTTCGGCAGGGGTGGCGGACAGCAGCAGAACGGCCAGTACCGGTATGGCGAACAGGAACAGGCCCGAAAGCTTGACCAGACTCGCCGCCCCCAGCAGCGCCCCCACCACGAGCGCGTCGCGTCTGCCCACCGCCGGCCGGGTAGCAAAGGCCAGGCTGGCCCACAGCAGCAGCGCGCTGACCAGGGTGAGCATACTGTCGGGCAACCCCAGTACATCGTGCAGGCCGGCAAGAGGGGAGAGGGCGTAGAGCAATCCGGCCAGCGCGCCGGCCCACGGACGGCCGAGGGCGCGTCCCATCGCGGCCAGTACCAGCACCGTGGCAAGGCCGCAGGCCACCGAGAGCAGACGCGCCAGGATCAGCGGATCCACCGGCAAGGGGGCCAGGGCCGCCAGCGCCAGTTCGTGCAGGAGCTTGCCTTCCGGCAGTGTCGCGCTGGCAACCCCCGGCGCCGCGAGCATGGCCGGAAAGAACCGCGCCCGCACCAGATAGACCGCCTCATCGTTGAACAACGGCAGCGCCAGCAGCGCGGGCAGGCGCAACCCCAGGTACACCAGCGCTAACAGCGCCATGGCCAGCGGCAGGCGTGCCTTTCCGGCAGGACGGTTGTCTACAGATGGGGGCTGGTTCTCTGATTGGGTCACCGAATTCCATTCCTGATGTGAACGTGGGCCTCACACGGGAGGGTTTGTGCGAGGGCGCAGCCCTCCCAAACCTTCCCCTCGGGCAGGGGCGTGGGGAGCCCGGGTTTCCCCACCCTTCTGGAGCGAGGCGAGGCGCCGTCGCTTCGCGGCGCCCCTCCAGCATACGTGTGAGCCATATTAAAGATCCAACCGCACCTTGGCGCCAAAATCCTTCTTTTCCTTGCTGGGAAAGTAGGTCAGACAGGCCGCGTCGAGCAGGTCGGCGGTGAGCGCAGGTTGTTCCATGTTGTATTTCGCGATCGAAATCAACTGATCGAGAATATCGCGCGGCTGGCACATGCGAAAGGGACGGTTGTCGGGTTTGTACCATTTACTGACCAGGTAATCGAGCGCCCGGTCATCGTAGCGCACGCCCCGCGCCTTGCACATAATCTTCCAGATCTCCCGCCACTGCTCCTCGGTAGGATCAATGATCTCGAACTTGAACTTGATGCGCCGCAACAGAGCCTCATCACCGAGATCCTTCGGGTCCAGATTGGTGGAGAACATAATCAACTGGTCGAAGGGGATCTGGATCTTCTGCCCCGTCACGGTGTTGAGGTAGTCGAAGCGTTTCTCCAGAGGCACGATCCAGCGGTTGAGCAGGTCGAAGACCCGCACCTGCTGCCGCCCGAAGTCATCAATCAGGAAGATGCCGCAGTTGGCCTTCATCTGGAACGGCGCCTCGTAGATCTTTGACGATTCGTTATAGATCAGGTTCAACTGCTCCAGGGTCAACTCGCCACCGACGATCACCACCGGGCGACTGATGCGGACCCAGCGCCCGTCGTACTCCTGCTGGTCATCCCACGGGCGCTTCGGCGGTTCGTGCACGATTGCGTCGTACATCTTGATAATCGCGCCGTCGGCGTAGATCGTCTGCGGAATAAAGATGTCATCACCCATCAGGTGGGTGATCCGCTCGGCGATGGTGGTCTTGCCATTGCCAGGATAACCGAAGAGCATAACCGAGGACCCCGAGTTCACCGCCGGGCCAACCGAGTTCAGGATCGACTCGTCAATGACCAGGCCGTGGAAGGCGTCGCGGATGTTTTTGCGCGTCACCTTTACGTTCTTGACCGTCTGGGCCTTGACGGAGGCGATCCAGTCGTTGATCGGCACGGGGGCCGGCCCGGCGTACTGGGTCTTGAGCAGGGCGGCCTGGGCCGCCTCCTGCCCGCGGGGGGTGAGCACGTACTCGTAGTTGAGGTCGCCGAAGCCTTTCTGCCCGATGATGTCGATCTGTTCGACCCGCCGCAGATCCAGGATCAACTCCTCGACGATGCGGTAGTAGAGACACAGCGCATCGGCCAGTTCGCGCCCGGTCATGCGCCCGCGGTTGTAAAGCACGCGCAGAAGGTGCTCGGTCAGAAAGGTGCGGTTCAGGCCGGTCTCCGCCAGGGTCTGGGGCGGGGCGGGCAAGAAGCTGTTGTTCAGTTGGGGCCGCGCTTCGTTCTCCGAGGGTGGCGGGTCGCCAATGGCGCGCAGACCGGCGATGTTCTCGCCCCGGGCCCGCGCCTCGGCAATGAGATGCTCGAGGTCCTGCACGTGCATCTGGAGGTGGAGGATGGCATCGGTGTCGTCCCTGGCCTGGGCCTCTTTGAGGCAGGCGTAGACCGCGCGCGCCACGGTGTATTTGACCCCGTCAATGTACAGATGGTGCAGGTACTCGGTATCGCGCACGTAGCAATCGCGCGGGTGACCCTTGCGGCGAAGCATTTCGTCATAGGATTGCTGATCGAGCAAGTAGCGCATACGTCTCCAGTCTGCGGTGAAAACGAGCCGGGCACAGGAGGGTCCGGGAAGGCCTCGCCCTTCCAGGAAAACGTTTTCCAACAGGGCGCGCAATCGCGCGGCAGTGTGTAGTATAGCGGTCGGACGTATGCACGCCTATAGCGCGCCGGTACCGAGGTGGTCTGATACTGCCGGTTACCTTACTCGCCCAACTCGCTTACCTCGCCGTCACCGGGCCAGGGCTCGAGCAACGTCCGTCTCCCACGGCGGGGTCCCGGGCGGCTACGCCGCCAAAACCACCGAACCACATCGGGATTGGGGGCTTGCCCCGTGGAGGTTGCACGAGCCCTGGTCACCGGGCAGAGGGAGACTGTGGTCGTAATGGTATTGTGCTACTGTAGATGACAGGTGAGGCCGAAGCATTGGCTGCGCCAATGCTTCGGCCCAACTACCCGGCAACGAAACTCAACCGCTGCACTACGTTCCCGTTGGAGGGGCGCGGGGAGGCTGCGCCTCCCCGCAACCACAGAGAGGTTTGCCGATGGAGCAATTCTGGCTGTCAGACTGGCGTTCGTTAATGGGGGCCGTGTTGCACTGGCTTGCCGGCGGCGACCCGTATGGCGCGTTCACCATGGCTGACGGCGCGGCCTACGAGGCCGGCTGGTACGCGTATCCGCCGGCCACGCTGCTACTCGTGGCGCCCCTGGCCCTGCTCCCATGGCAGGTCAGCGGCGTGCTCGTGCAACTCCTCTCGATTGTGGGCTTTGAACGCTGGGCCAGGCGGATGAGCGGGCGCGTCGCCCTGCCCTGGTTGCTGCTCTGGCTGCCATTGGTGCAGGGGCTGGTGATCGGGCAAACGACGCTGCTGGCCCTGGTGGGGTTGATGCTCGCCGAGCAGGCCCTGCGCGCCGGCCACGACCGTCGCGCAGCGTTGCTGCTGGCCCTGTGCCTGCTCAAACCCCAGGCAACCATTCTGGGAGCGGCGTGGCTGCTGGCGCTGGCGCTGCGCGAGCGCCGCTGGCAGGTGCTCGGCTTCTTTGCCGGCATCTGCGCGCTGCTCTGGGGAGGCGTGGCACTCATCGCCGGCCCGCAGATCTACGCGCAGTGGTACCAGGGTCTCAAC
>JAOACN010000203.1 GCA_026417815.1 Chloroflexaceae bacterium
TCGCCAGCAGCAGCATCAGCAGGGCCAGCAGCGCCCAGGGCCAGGCCCGGCCCCAACGCCGCCAGAGGGCCACCCCGACGAGGATCGCCACTCCCAGTCCCAACCCCGCACCGCCTTCCAGGCCGAAGGGGTGGCGCCGGCTCAGCCAGGCCTCGGCGGCGCCACCCCAGAGGGGGTGGCGCACATTCGGGGTCACCAGATCCACCAGCGCCACCGAATGGTAGACCTGGCGCACGTACCAGTCTTCCAGCACCGCCGCGCCCAGCCCGCCGGCCCAGATCACCAGCGGCAGCAGCAGGGCCGCCCACAGCGCGCCAATGGCGGCGCCGCTGAGAAACGTGGACCGGCGCGCCCCACGCGGCGCGAGC
This sequence comes from Chloroflexaceae bacterium, assembly GCA_026417815.1. Taxonomy (GTDB): domain Bacteria; phylum Chloroflexota; class Chloroflexia; order Chloroflexales; family Chloroflexaceae; genus JACAEO01. The sequence goes on from JAOACN010000203.1 coordinate 369, forward strand.
AGGGCGGCCAGGGTCACATAGAAGGCGGTGTAGACCGCGGCGTAGAGGCCGTAGTACTGGCTGGCGAGGGTGGTGACCACGAGCGCCAGGGCCGCGCCGGCCACACTGGCGGGCGCGCGGCGGGCCAGGGCATACGCCAGCAGCAGCGCGTAAAGCGCCAGCCAGTGGGTGGCGATCAGTTCCATTGGCCCGCTCCACACCCGCTGCACGTGGTAGGGGGTGAAGACGAAGACGAAGCCTGCCACCAGGGCCGCGAAGCGGTCGAGGGTGAAGGCGCGGGCCAGACGGTAGGCCCAGTAGCCCCCCAGGCCGAACGACAGCAGCACCACGGTGTTGAACGCCGCCACCGGCCCCGCCAGGAGCAACACCGGCAGCGCCAGAAGCGCGTTCGGCAGGCTCAGGGTCTGGTACAGGAGGTTGAGTGTCGCCGGATGGAACAGCATCCGGGTGACGAAGGGGTTCTCGCCGGCCAGCAGCGCGCTGCGGGTCCACCAGAGGTTCCACACGCCCTGGGCGGCATCCACCGGCAGGTCGCCCTTCTGGATGACGCTATCGCCCAGGTGCAGGGCCAGGGGCCAGGTGAAGAGGACCCCCAGCAGCAGGTAGCCCAGCAGCACGCCGAGGCGCCAGCGCCACCCTTCCGGGGGTGCCACGGCGGCGAGGGGGGAGAGGATCTCAGGTGTAGGGTTTTTCAAGTGAGAAGGCGAGATCGACATCTATGCCGCGCAAGTCGTTCCTGGCTTTGATTAGCCAATCACGCACATCAATCAGGAGTATCGGATCGTCTTGCATAGATCAATTTTCCTTCGCGCACAATTGTTGCAGGAAGCGACGCGGGCAGATGGAGACGTTCATCAAACATCTTCCGCGTCCAAACCAGTACATCTACGGCTGTTCCGGTGCCGCGAAGGGCTTGATATGCCAGGCGGCTGCTACGGCGCTCAGGCGGCGCATTATCGTTTACAATCACCATCACATCATAATCACTGTCGGGTTTCACATCACCACGCGCCCGTGATCCAAAGAGAAAGATCTGCTCTGGCTGATAGGCATCGCCAAGGCGTCGCACTACCTCCGCAAGCACCGGATCATCTGGCAGAGCAAGGGGGATGTCGCGGGTCATTGCAGCACCTCGGAATCAGCGTTTGATCCATTATAGACTTTTGTGGGGCTTCGCCGCACGTTGCTGGAATCACAAAGGGTTTGCTTTTGGCGTTCTCTCCATCCCCCTGCAACCCGGAGGGTTGCGCTACCATCCTTCCCCCACCTGCTGCAACTCCCGCCGGGCGACCAGCCGGTCGTACAGGGCTTCGAGATGGACGGCCAGGGTCTCGGCGCTGTAACGGGCGAAGGCTTCGGGGCGCCCGGCGGCGGCCAGGCGCGCGCCGAGGGCCCGGTCGCGCAGCAGGCGGATGATCGCCGCCGCCAGCGCCTGCACGTCGCCATAGGGCGTCAGCAGACCGGTGCGTTCGTGGGCGATGATCTCGTTGCCGGCGACCACGTCGGTGGTGACGACCGGCGCCCCGGCGGCCAGGGCCTCGATCAGGGGGATGCCAAAGCCTTCGTAGCGGCTCGGCGCGGCCATCACCGCGGCCTCCCGCAGCAGGCCGATCTTCTCCGCCTCGCTCACCGGCCCCACAATCGTCAGCCGCTCGGTCACCCCGCCCTCCAGGGCGAACCGGCGCAACTCCGGTTCGCCGCCGCGGTTGTGGCTCACAAAGACGAAGCGCGCCTCCGGCACGGCCCGGGCTACCAGGGGCATGGCCCGCGCCAGCAGATCGAAGCCCTTGCGCGCAACCAGTTGCCCGATGAACAGCACCAGCGGCGGGCGCGCTTCTACCGGTGGCGGCTCGTCCTCATAGGCGCGTAGATCGACCGCGTTGGGCAGTACGCTGATGCGCAGCGGGTCGAGCCCCAGCCGCGCCAGCAGATCCCGCTCGGCGCGCGACAGGGCTATGACGTGGTCAACCCAGAGCATGGGAGCGTGAATGAGGTAGTTGCGCGCGGCGCGGCGCGGGTGCGCGCCACGGGCGAGGCGCGCCGCCAGGCGTCCCGGCGTGGTGAGCACATTGTGGTAGCGCAACGGCGCTTCCAGGGGCCGCTCGCGGTCGGCCACCAGGTCGCCATCGTGCAACAGGCCGTGGACGGTGAGCACGGTGGGGATGCCCAGCCGCCGCGCGGCCAGCACCGTCTGGAAGCCGAGCAGGTTACGCAGGTGGTGCAGGTGAATCACCTCGGGCCGATCCGCCCTCAGCAGGCGCAGCAGCGCCTCGGGGGCGAAAAAGCCCAGCGTCGCCGCCCGGTGCACCGACACGTCGCCCGGCAGCCACTCGTGCCGGTGGGACTGCCCGGGGTAGCGGGGGTCGAGGTACTCGTGGGCAACGACGGCATGCCCGCGCGCCGCCAGCGCCCGGGCCTGGAGCTGCTCGGGGCGGCTGGGAAAGGCGGGGTCGAAGCCGTAGGTGGTAACGATGAGAATACGCATGTGTTTTCTTACGTTCCCCTTCCCGGTGCGGCGCGGCGAAGTCGCGCCGCGCCAGGAAGGGAAGATCTGGGCCTGCGGCCCCCGCAATCCCCGCCGGCGGCAACGTGACAAAGCAGAGCTCTGGCCCGGCGACTGAAGCCGCGGGCTACCGATGCGAAGCCCGCCTGCGCGGGCTATACCGGATTTTATTCTTAATCTACATTAGAAAAGAGGTTTTCGGAGGGGCCGCGCCCCTCCGAGCCTCCCCCGCGGCAGGGGTTCGGGGAAACCTGGTTTCCCCGCCGGTCATGGAACGGATGTTCCTGGGAGGGCCGAGCCCTCCCAGACTCTCCCCCGCGGCAGGGGCGTCGCATCGCCGCTAAAATCCGGCCACGGCCCAGGCCACCTCGGCGAGGCGGGCCTGCCCGCGCGCCGAGAGGTGGAAGTAATCGTAGGGGGAGATGTCCGCGGCCTCCAGTCGCATGGTAAACACCGCGCCGCCATCGTAGCGGCACTGTGGGTAGCGGGCGCACACTTCGGCGATCTGCTGGTTGTACTCGGCCACCCGCTGGCGCACCCGCTCGCGCCGCGCCCCGTCCTCCGGCGCGTCGGAGCGGGGCCGCGCCAGGGCGGTGGGGCAGACGTCGAAGAGCGTCCAGATCGCCACCGCGGAGCGGTTGTCGCGGAACAGTGGCACGAGCCGGGTCGGGTCGGGAATGCTCAGCACCAGGACGCGGGCGCCTGGCGAGCCTTCGGCCAGGCGGGCCAGGGCAGTGTCGAACTGCTGGCGGAAGGTTTCCACCGGCGTCATCGCCGCCTCGGTCGCTGCGCAGGCGTCGTTGCCACCCATCAGGACGGCCACGTACTCGGCTTTGATAGCGTTGACCGTGCTCATTTGAGCCGGCAGATCGCCCATGCGCGCGCCAATACGCGCCAGGTTGTAGACGTTGCCGCTCAACGCCGGGTTGCGCGTGGCCAGCCGCAGGGCCAGGCTGTTGACCTCCGGGCTGGCGCCGGTGGCCCAGGAGTAGGCGGTATTGTCGGCGAAATAGCGCGGCCCGCTGCCCACCGCGCTGGTCAGCGAGTCGCCCGCGGCGGCCATCGAGACGGGCAACCGCGCCTGGGCCTGTGTCGGCGCGGCGCGCATCCAGAATGTCGGGATCAGCAGGAGGATCAGGGTTCCCGCAACTATGACCCGACCGAGCGTTCGGGTGTGCGATGGTACCATGGAACATTTCCTTAGCCGGAGGCTGTCGGAGGGGTTTCGCCCTACGAACCTTCTCGCGGAGTACGTGTTCGCACTTCTCCTGGGAGCGAGGGCGTCTGGCCCTCGAATCCTGACGAGGGCGGGACGCCCTCGCTCCCAGATCTGCGGAGTTACCCCAACTCTGAACACGTACCTCGCGGAGGGGCAGGGATGTGGGGAAACCGGATTTCCCCACATCCCTCCAGACCATTCAGTGGCGCGTCCGCAGTTCGCCATGGCGGCTCGCGCCGCGCGCCACTTCATCGTACACCGACTCGATGCGATCCGCCACTGCGGACCAGGCGAATTGCGCCGCCCAGGCGGGCGCGGCGGCGGCCATGGCGGCGCGGCGCTGCGGGTCGGCGAGCAGGGTGTTGAGCGCCTCGGCCAGGGCCAGCGCATCGCGCGGGGGGACGAGCAGGCCGGTGCGGCCCTCGTCAACCACCTCAGGGAAGCCGCCGAAGCGGGAGGCCACCACGGGCAGACCGCACGCCTGGGCCTCAACCAGCCCGATGCCGAAGGTCTCGCTGGCATGGCTGGTGGCCACCAGCAGGTCGGCGCTGCGGTAGAGGCGCGGCAACGCCTGGCGCTCCAGCATCCCCAGGAAGCGCACCCGCTCCGCCAGACCCAGGTCGGCGGCGAGGCGCTCCAGGCGCGGGCGGTCCTCGCCGTCGCCGGCAATGGCGAGCCGCGCCCCGGGCACGTGAGCCAGGGCGCGGATGGCCGTCTCGACGCCCTTCCAGGGTTGCAGGCGCCCGACGAAGAGCAGCAGCGGCGTCCGCGCATCGGCGCCAGCGGCCGCGCGCCAGGCCGGATCGGGCGGGCCGGGGCTGAAGAGAGCGGTGTCAATCCCGTTGAAAACCACCTGCGGCGCGAAGCCGTAGCGCCCGGCCACGGTCGCGGCGTTGAAGCGCGAGCAGGAGACGGCGGCATCCACATGGGGGGCGAGGAGGGTGTCGCCAGGATAGAAATCTTCGCCATGGCAGCCCAGGATCACCCTGGCCCCGCCGAAGCGCCGGGCCAGGAGCGCCGGCCCCAGGTCGTAGGGCTTCTGGATGTGAATAACGTCGTAGCCCCCGCGGGCCAGTTCGGGCAGCGCGGCGACGGCCAGGCTGAGCCGTTCGAGCAGCTTGGCCTCGGCGTAGGCCCTCCGCAGCGGCGGCAGCGCCTGCCAGAAGCGCCGCGAGACGAAGGGAAAGGTCAGCACGCGCACGCCGGGGGTATGCTCGCGCCGCGGTCCCACCCCGCCGATAATCGTCACCCGACGGCCCCGGGCGGCCAGCTCGCGCCCAAGATCCCATACGAAGCTCTCGACGCCGCCGTAGCGGGTGGTAGTGGTGAGATTGTAGAGGCAAATGTGCATACGCGGGATAAACCAGGGTTTCCCTGGGAGGGCTTCGCCCTCCCGGACCCTCCTCTTGAGCAGGGGCATCACTCCTCACC
>JAOACN010000213.1 GCA_026417815.1 Chloroflexaceae bacterium
AGATGTGTATAAGAGACAGATGCTGCCAAACTCGCCCCAGTACATTATTGCCTTCTTCGCCGCCATGCGCCTTGGCGCGATTGTGGTCAACGTCAACCCCACCTACACCAGCCGCGAGTTGCAGTTCCAGCTTAGCGATGCCGGCGCCGAAACGCTTATTCTGCTCAATCTGTTCTGGCCGCGCCTGCGCGAGGTGCGCTCTGAGACGCCGTTGAAGCGCGTGATCGTCTCCTATATTTTTGATACCCTGGGCTTTCCTTCGAACTTCCTGGTGCGCAGCGCGCAAAAGCGCACCCCTGAGTGGGTGGACGTGCTGCCCGAGCAGGATACGTTCTTCTTCCAGCATCTCCTGGAGAAGTACGGCCCTACCCCGCCCAGGGTGACGGTGGACCCCGGCGATACCGCCCTCTTCCAGTACACCGGCGGCACCACCGGCGTGCCCAAGGCGGCCATGCTCACCCATCGCAATCTGATCGCCAATGTGCTCCAGGTGAACGCCTGGCTGCCCAGCGGGCGTCCTGGCGGCGAGAAGATGATGGCCGCTATTCCCTTTTTCCACGTCTACGGCATGACCGTGGCGATGCTCTACTCGATCTATCTGGGGTCGGAGATCATTATTGTGCCCAACCCCCGCCCGATCGACAATGTGATGGCCGTGATGCAGAAGGAACGGGCGACGCTCTACCCCGGCGTGCCGGCGATGTACATTGGCATTGTCAATCACAAGGATGTCGCCAAATACGATTTGCATAGCATTAAGGCCTGTATCTCCGGCTCCGCGCCGCTGCCGATGGAGATCCAGGAGCGCTTCGGCCAGATTACCGGCGGGCGCCTGGTGGAGGGCTTTGGTATGACCGAGTCCAGCCCCGTTACCCACTGCAATCCGGTCTTCGGCAAGCGCAAGTCGGGGAGCATCGGTGTGCCCCTGCCCGATACGGAGGCCAAGATCGTCGATCTCGAGACCGGCGAACCCCTGCCCTTCGATGGCGAAAGCCAGGGCGAGCTGTGCGTCCGCGGGCCGCAGGTGATGAAGGGCTACTGGAACCGCCCCGATGAGACGGCGGCGACGATTGACGCCGAGGGCTGGCTGCATACCGGCGACATCTGCAAGGTCGATCCCGAGGGCTACTTCTACGTCGTGGACCGCAAGAAGGATATGATCAACGTCTCAGGCTTCAAGGTGCTGCCCCGCGACGTGGAAGAGGTGCTCTTTATGCACCCCAAGGTGCTCGAGGCGGTGGTGGCGGGCATTCCCAACCCGGCCCGCGGCGACGATACGGTCAAGGCCTATGTTGTGCCGAAACCGGGGGAAAGTCCGACCGTCGAGGAGATTAAGGAGTTCTGCAAACTGCACCTGGCGCCCTACAAGGTGCCGCGTGAGGTGGAGTTCCGCACCGAATTGCCCAAGACGATGGTCGGCAAGGTGCTGCGGCGCCAGCTGGTGGAGGAAGAGAAGGCCAAACAGGCCGCTGGTACCGCCGCAACTGCGGCGGTCTGATGGCAACCGCAGGGTCGGGGAGTGGCGCCGTTTGCGCCGCTCCCCGACCCGTCGTCGTGTTCAGCGTTGGGGTAACCTCGCAGACCTGGGCGCGAGGGCGTCCCGCCCGCGTCAGGATTCGCGGGCAAGATGCCCTCGCGCCCAGGACCTCGCTCCCAGGAGAAGGGTGAACACGTACCCGCCGTGTTCCTCGTATCCCAATTCCTGTTACAACAGACGCATTTCCATCATCGCCAGGAGCAACGCCATATACGACAATCCAAAATCCGAAATAGTATTACAGGTCGTTGCTCTCCCGCCGGATCGTGACCACCCGTACGCTGGTGTCGCCGGCCAGCAGGCTGAGGACCGTGGTGACGAATGAGATCACCAGACCGCCCCAGAAGGCGTCCCAGAAGCTGTCAATGTGAAAGGCGATGTTGAGCTGATCGGCCAGGGCCGAGGTGAGGCCCAGCAGGATCGCGTTGATGACCAGCCCGAAGAGTCCCAGGGTGAGGATCACCAGCGGGCAGGTCAGCAGATAGAGCAGCGGGCGCAGCAGGGCGTTGAGCAGCCCGAAGAGCAGAGCGATCACCCCGATGTGCCAGCCGGGGCCGCTGAAGTGGATCCCCGGCACGATCCAGATGGCGACGAAAATCGCCAGGGAACTGATGAGCCAGCGTAGAATGAGGCGCTGCCATTCCGGGCGCGCGGGCGCCGGGATCTGCTGATGGTTCATGGAACAGGCTCCTGTGCGGCCCCTGATGCGGCGTATCGGGGCGCACGCGCCCCATGGCGGGTGCGACGAAACGTTCTGCACGTGCCGCGGCCCCCCGGCCCGCCGGGCGCCTGAAGGCTCCGGCTAGCATTGCGAAGGCTCAGCCGAATGGCCAGCTTCGCACGACGTTGGCCCGCGGCTGATGAAGATTAAGGATATACACCGGTATTCGCCCGGTAGCCCGGCGGCTGAAGCCGCGGGC
>JAOACN010000226.1 GCA_026417815.1 Chloroflexaceae bacterium
CTCGGCGGCCCGCCGCTTCAGTCCTTCCCTTGAATCGCTGTTCATAGCGCGCTCGCTTTCGTGGGAGGGCAGGGCCCTCCCCAAAGCCCGGGTGCAACCTTGGAGGTTGCGCTACGGCGCAACCGGGGCCAGGGCGCGGTCCTCATGGCCCATCAGACCGGTCACCTCACGGATGCGGGCCTCGTCGAGGGTCTCTTCGGCCAGCAGGGCCTGCGCCAGCGCATCCAGACGGTCGCGATGCTCGTTCAGCAGGCGAATGGCTTTCTGGTAGCTCTCATCGACGATCTTCCGCACGGCCCTGTCGGCGATCTGGGCCGTGGCCTCGCTGTAGGGCCGCTGCGACAACCCCGCGCCCAGGTAGTTGCCGCGACTGGTATCCAGCAGTTGCACCTGGCCCACTTCGTCGCTCATCCCAAAACGCATGACCATCGCCTGGGCCAGGTTGGTTACTTGCTGCAGGTCATTCTCCGCGCCAGTGGTGACATTTCCATAGACCACCAGTTCAGCGGCCCGCCCGCCCAGGATGGTGACGATCCGCGCCCGCAGGTAATCCTCTGTGTAGTTGTAGCGGTCGTTAATCGGCACCGAGAGAGTAACCCCCAGCGACTGGGCCCGCGGCACGATCGTCACCCGGCGCACCGGGTCGCTTTCGGGCTGCAGCAGGGCCAGCAGGGCGTGCCCGGCCTCGTGGTAGGCCACGCGCTCGCGCTCCTCGGGGTGCAGCAGGATGCGCCGTTCCAGACCCAGGTAGATCTTCTCCAGCGCGTCCGAGAAATCGCGCATGGTCACCTGGTCGCTGCCGCGTCGCGCCGCCATCAGCGAGGCCTCGTTCACCAGGTTCCGCAGTTCCGCGCCCGTCGCTCCCGGCGTATTCTCGGCGACCCGGTGCAGATCCACATCGGGCGCCAGCGGCACATCGCGGGTATGGATCTTGAGGATCTCGGCGCGGCCGTTCTTGTCCGGCGGCTGCACCACGATGCGCCGGTCGAAGCGCCCGGGACGCAGCAGGGCCGGGTCGAGCACATCGGAGCGATTGGTGGCCGCCAGCACCACCACGTGCGTCTGGGCATCGAAGCCGTCCATCTCGGTGAGGATCTGGTTGAGGGTCTGTTCGCGCTCCTCGCTGCCCCCCAGTTCGCCTCCGCCGCGGCGCCGCCCGATGGCGTCAATCTCATCAATAAAAATGATCGCCGGCGCCGCCGCGCGCGCCTGCTGGAACAGGTCGCGCACCCGGCTGGCCCCTACCCCCACCACCATCTCGATGAACTCCGAGCCGCTCATCGAGAAGAACGGCACATCGGCTTCACCGGCCACGGCCCGGGCCAGCAGCGTCTTGCCGGTGCCCGGGGGGCCTTCCAGCAGGACGCCGCGGGGGATCCGCGCGCCCAGCTTTTCGTACTTCTCTGGATTCTTCAGAAAATCAACGATCTCGATCAGTTCCTGTTCGCCCTCGTCGATCCCCGCCACGTCCTCGAAGGTAACGCGCTGCATCGTAGACGGGTCGTAGCGGCGGGCC
>JAOACN010000295.1 GCA_026417815.1 Chloroflexaceae bacterium
TGGGCTCGGAGATGTGTATAAGAGACAGCCTCCTGGCTGCGCAGGTCCACCACCAGCGCGCCTTCGCTCAGGGCGCGGTCAATGGCGGCGCGGTCAACGGCGACGGGGGCGGCAAGCTCGCTGAGCAGGGCCGGGCCGACCTTGTTGACGTGTTTCATGCGGGCGAAGTAGCGGGGCGGCTCGGGCTGCCCGCTGAGCAGCCAGCGGACGAAGGCGTCTTCATCGCTGAACTGGAAGGCGGGATTGAAGCGCTTCTCGTAGCCCAGGGTGGTGGACGGAACGGCCCCCAGGGCCTTGCCGCAGGCGCTGCCGGCGCCGTGGGCCGGCCAGATCTGCAGATAGTCGGGCAGGGCCTTGAAGCGTTCGACGGAGTGAAACTGCATGCGCGCGCCGGGCTCCTTGGTGCCGACGAAGCCCGCGGCCTCCTCGAGCAAATCGGGGCGACCGATGTCGCCAACGAAGAGGAAATCGCCGGTAAACACGCCCATGGGAGCATTGGCGGCGGCGGTGTCGGTGATCATGAAGGCGATGTGTTCGAGGGTGTGGCCGGGAGTGGCAATGACCTCGACCTTGATGTTGCCGACCATCCAGCTATCGCCATCGCGCACGAGAATGGCCCGATCCACCTCGGGATAGGCGTATTTCCAGGCTGCGTCACCCATATCGCTGAGGTACATCTGCGCCCCGGTGCGGGCGGCCAGTTCGCGCACGCCGCTGACAAAATCGGCGTGGATGTGGGTTTCGGTCACGTGGGTGATGCGCAGCCCCTCCCTGGCGGCCGCCTGGAGGTAGGGCTCGACGTTGCGCATGGGGTCGATGACCATGGCCTCGCCAGTTCTGGCGCAGCCGATGAGGTAGGAGGCCTGGGCCAGGGTTTCGTCGTAGAAGTACTTCAACAGCATTGGCGTTTTCCTTCCTCTAGTAGAGCACTGACCGGAATGCTTGATCGACCGAGGATCCTGAGTCGTGTGGCTCGCGGCGCTCGTGCCGCTGGCGTTGCAGATCAATCTTTTCGAGAAACGCTATAGCTCTACTTTGTCACTTTGCCCCTGACGGGGGTTGCGGGGGCCTGCGGCCCCCGAAAATCTCCCTTCCTGGTGCGGCGCGGCTTCGCCGCGCCGCACCAGGAAGGGAAAGCTCGAAGGGATTGCACCCCTCCGAACCTCCTCGCAGCGGAAGCCGCGGCGAGCGACAAAGTAGAGATAGAGGCCTGTCCGGATACCAGGTTAGCCGGATACCCCCTGGGAGGGAGAAGCCCTCCCAGATCCTCCCCTGTGGCAGGGGTGTGGAGAACCTCAGGTTCCCCACCGTCGTCCAACCGAGCGAGAAACACGGGTTCCTGGGAGGGACGGGCCCTCACGGAACCTGCGGGCAGCGCGAACCAGCGCCGGGCGCGGCGGGCGCCTGACGATCCGCATCAACGAGGCGGAACCTGCGCGATGGGCGGAACGCTTGCTTGTCCGGGCGATGGCTGGTGGGGTTCGCGCTTCGGAGGAAACAATATCAGATCCGGGAGCTATGCACAAGCCACGAATCGCTTATGCTATCTCTAAGCTGCGACTTATACCACTTCGGGTTGTGGATTGCCTGCCAGGAGCAATGGTGCGGCTGCGATGCTAATGATGGTTAAGAAATAAATCCGATATAGCCCGCGCAGGCTTCGCCGTGAGCTCAGCCGAACGGCGGGCTTCGCATCGGTAGCCCGCAGCTTCAGCCGCCGGGCTACGGGGCGAATACCGGTTTATATTCTTAATCTTCATTAGCAGTCCTCTTCAGGTTGTGAAGGGACGCAGCACGCTGCGTCCTTACGCACGGCCGCTATTGAGAGATGGCGTAGGGCTACTATATACTTGTAGCAACCGGCCCGATCCCTGACTCTCCTGCCAGGGGAGGAAAGCGATTGTCTCACGCCAGCGGGAGAGGCTGAGGGTGGGAGCGACGTGCCGCGAACTCGCCGGCTCCGATGAACTTTGTCTGACGCTAGCAATCCAATATCTGGGGAGGCAGCCCGCCGATGCCAATCCCCGACTTCCAGAACCTGATGCTGCCGATGCTACGGATCGCCGCCGACGGCGCGGAGCACCGCCTCAGCGACGCAATCGAGGCCCTGGCGCAGCAATTCGCCCTCACTGAGGCCGAGCGGGCCGAACTGCTGCCCAGCGGCGTCCAGCCCAAGTTCGACAACCGCGTTGGCTGGGCGCGCACGCACCTGGGCAAGGCCCTGCTGCTGGAGAGCCCGAAACGGGGCTGGTTCCGCATTACCGA
>JAOACN010000297.1 GCA_026417815.1 Chloroflexaceae bacterium
CCGATCTGGGAAATCGGCGAGCCCAAGGGGCCCATGCTGAAGGGGATCACGTACATCGTCCGGCCACGCATTGCCCCGTTGAAGAGCCCGTTGAGGATCTCCTTCATCTCCTTCGGGTTCATCCAGTTGTTGGTCGGGCCGGCATCGGCCTTGGAGAGCGAGCAAATAAAGGTCCGGTCCTCGACCCGCGCGACGTCGCTGGGGTCAGAACGGGCGAGAAAACAGTTGGGCCGCTTCTCGGGGTTGAGCCGGATGAAGGTGCCGCTCTCGACCATCTGATCGCAGAGTCGGTCGTACTCTTCCTGTGACCCGTCGCAGAAGTGCACCGCGTCGGGCTGGCACAGCGCGGCCATCTCTTTGACCCATTCCTTCAGCCGCGCGTGCTTGATGTACTCCGGGAACGTGATGTCCAGCTGTTTGACCGCCACAGTCTCTGGAGTGCTCATGCCTCCCTCCTGAGCTACTACTGCTGCCGCTTCGCTCCGCGGCACACTTGGCTACCGTCCCGTGAATGCGACAATCATACCACGACATGCGCCTGATTTGCGGGGAAAAAAGTCACGGATTATACTGAATGTCGCAACCGCAACCGTTTGGAAGGGAACGATTCGGTTGGGACGGCTTGCCCTCGCAGACCCTCCTTTCAGGCGTTGTGCATGGCGCCGCCGCCTGACCAGCGGAGAAAAGACCACCGTTATGCCCGCAATCGATCTCAACTGTGACTGCGGCGAGAGCTTCGGCGTCTGGTCCCTCGGCGACGATGAGGCCGTGCTGCCTCACGTCACGTCGGCCAACGTGGCCTGCGGCGCCCACGCGGGCGACCCCGAGGTGATGCGGCGCACGGTGCGGCTGTGCCGTTCCCTGGGGGTGGCCGTGGGCGCGCACCCTGGCTTCCCCGATCTGCCTGGCTTCGGGCGCCGCCCGCTGCCGCTCACGCCATCCGAGATTGAAACCAGCGTGCTGGCCCAGATCGGCGCGCTCTACGCCATCGCCCGCGCCGAGGGGGTAGAGTTGCACCACGTCAAGCCCCACGGCGCGCTGTACAACCTGGCGGCGAAGACCCCCGCCGTTGCCGAGGCCATCGCCCGCGCTGTCGCGGCCTTTAGCCGCGAACTGATCCTGGTGGGGCCGGCCGGCTCGGCGCTGGCAGAGGCCGGCCTGGCCTCCGGGCTGAGGGTGGCCCGTGAGGCCTTTGCCGACCGGGGCTACGCCGCCGATGGCGCCCTGCTCCCCCGCGACGCCCCGGGGGCGCTCATCCTCGATCCGGCCCGCAACCTGGCCCAGGCGCTCAGCATCGTCACCACGGGGCAGGTGACCGGCCCGGAGGGACGGAGCATCCCTGTGGTCGCCGATACGCTCTGCATCCACGGCGATACGCCCGGCGCCGCCGCGCGGGCCGCGTTTCTGCGCCAGGGCCTCCTGGCGGCAGGGGTCGAAGTGCGGGGACTGTAGCAGCGCGTTCGAGCGTCGTCGTTGGGCCGAAGCGGGAGAACCTCCCTGGCACAGCCAACCCTCATCGGAGGCTGTCTCTTATACACATCTCCGAGCCCA
>JAOACN010000352.1 GCA_026417815.1 Chloroflexaceae bacterium
CGCCCGCCCCGCGCAGCACCAGCACCATGCGCGCGTTGGAAGCCAGGGCGAACTCCATTAACTCTACTTCCTGGTCGTTCAGCGCCAGCAACAGGGTCCACGACTCGGCGGTGATCGCGCCCGAGGCCTGCCCGCTCCCCGGCTCAATCGGCTGGCCCGAGGCGTCTACCTGGGGCAGGCTCCCGCTCTCCGGGGCCGCCCCCGGCTCCGGCGTCGCGTCGGTTGCCACCGGCGGGCGGACGATCTGCAGCACCTGGGCGCGCTGCACGATGGTCTTGGTGCTGTTGAGGGTCAGGTCGGTCAGCAAGCGTTCCGGGTTCGTGACCTGCGGGTACGACTCGCGCCGGGGCACGTTGAAGGTCGCCACCACGTCCACGAAGTCGCCGGGCACGATCCGGTCGGCCACGCCCGAGAGGTTGTTGACAATGAACGGATAGGCTTTGTCGCGCGCCCGGTCAGGCTGGGCGGTGGGAATCTGCTGGGACAGGCCCGGCTCGGTCAGGCCGGCCTTGACAATGAACTCGTTGGCCCGGAACGGTCGCGTGGTGAGCTTGCCCACGATCTCGCCGGTGCTCGAGAAGTTCTGGTTCGGATCGAACTCCGTCTGGGGGATGGTAATCACGTCGAGCAAGGTGGTGTCAACGATCAGGGTGTTGGCCGGAATGTCCACCCGCGCCCGCACGATCTCAACCTCCGGCACCTCGGTGGGGAGGGCCAGGGTCGGCTGAGGCCCCCCGATCAGCCCGCCTCCGCCAGGTTGCTGGAGGAGGAAGAACAGGGCCGCAGCGCCGACGATCAGGATCAGACCGATGAGCAGAATGATTATGCCACCACGCCGCATACAAGAGTGTCCTTCCTTTCAAGGGGCTTCGCCGCGCGCCCACGGACATGAAAAACAGGATCTTCCCGGAAGGGCCGCGCCTTCCCGCCCTGAGGCGGCGTTCCCGGGAGGGCCGCGCCCTACGTGTTCACCCTTCTCCCGGGAGCGAGGGCATCGTGCCCTCGAATCCTGACGAGGGCGGGACGCCCTCGCTCCCAGGTCCGCGGGGTTCCTCCAACTCTGAACACCTACGCCGCGCCCTACCGGCCCCTCCCGCCCGGCGGAACCGGGGGTGAATCTCGCGAATTATAGCATACGCTGGCAAGTCTGGAACGCGGTTCAGGGCGTTGCCAGCGGATGTCGGCCTTTACACTTGCCGGGGATCGGGGAGGGCGCCGCCCTCCCCGATCCCGCCGGTTGAAACCCGGGTGTGCACCGGGTCTCAGCGTCGCGTCAGCGGCAGGTACACTTCGTTGAGCGCCGCCGTCGGGTTCGTCACTGTGAAGTTGACCACCCAGGGCTGGTTGGACGTGGGCTGGGCGCCCTGTTCCTCGCCGCGGTTGTTGGCCTCCCCGGCCGTGCCCTCGTTGACGTAGTTCCACGGGTCAATCAACACCGCCACGGCGTAGTTGCCCGGCCGGCGGAACACCTCGCGCACGTCGCTGATCGGCACGCCGATGACGCCGCCGCTCTGGATCAACTGGCCCTGCTCGTCGCGCACCCGCGTCCAGCGTTGCGGGTTGCCAGTGGGATCCGTTCCGGTGCGCAGGAGCATCCGCGCGCCCGGCGTCATCTGGTACTTGTACACCTGGTACATCGCCACCACGCAGTCGGGGAAGGTCATGTTGGGCATGGGCACCGCCGGGATGTTGCTGGCGTTGAGCGTCGGCGGCGGCTGCCCGATGTCGGTGCGCTGCACGCACAGCCCTACCCAGAAGCCCGTGTTGTCCGCCGGGCCGGTCGAGGCCGGGGCGGTGCTGTCGATGCCCTGGGTGTTCAGGTTCTGGACCTGCACATTGAAGGTGGACAGGCCGCCGTTGGCGCCCACCCCGGCGTTGAAGTCGCGCAGCCGGATGTCGGGGGTGGCGCTGGGCAGGATCTTCTCCAGCGCCACGCGGAACAGGCGCGGGGTATCGCCGGCGCCGCCCGCCGCCGCTTCGGCCGCCCGGTCGCCGCTCAGGCCGTTTTGCAGGAAGCGCGCCCGGTACTGCAGACAGGTGGCGACGATGTTGGTTTCGCGCAGCGAGGCCTGGTTCTCGCCGCTGGCCCGGCTAAAGAAACTGGTGTCGGGATCGCCGTCAATCGTGGTCCACTGCGCGCTGGCGGGGAACACCGACTCGTCCGGGCAGTTGGGGTTCGCGCCGTTGACCGTGCGGAACTGCAGCACCAGGTCGGCGTTGGGGTTGTTCCGGCGGTTCACTTCGGCGTACCAGCGGATGGAGAGCACCCGCGCGTCGTTGTCGCGCTCGCTGGCGCGGATGCTCACCGGGAAGACATTGGAGTAGAACCAGCCTTCATTGGAGCGGCTCTGCAGGGTGACCTCGTTGAGCCCGCCCAGGCGCCCGCGGAAGAGCGAGTCGGTTGGAACGCCGTTGCGGTTGTTGCCGCCCACCACGAACACCCAGGCCGAGCCGAGGGAGTCGTTCCCCGAGGGGTTATCGGGCGGCGGCAGGGCGTCCATCAGCGCCGCGCTGATACTGTAGCGCCCGTCGGTCGTGTCGGTCACCGGCAGCACGTTCGGCCCGGAGTTGCCGATGAAGTACTGGGTGGCCCCGGGGACGCGCTGGAGGTCCATCCGGTCATCGTGCAGCGCCGTCTGCACCTTCGCCGAGAAGTTGTCCCCCTGCCCGCGCCCGCCGATGACGTAGAGCTTGTTGTTGTAGGCCACCCCGGCCAGGAAGTAGCGCCGCTGGCCCTCCAGGCTCACCTCGTCGTTGTTGGCGTTCGGCCGGTTGCTCCAGGTCAGCGCGCCGGTGGCAGGGTTGACCAGGCCGCGGTAGACGAACTCGTTGATGTCGCTGGCTTCCCTGCTGAAACGCCCGCCGGCGACGAAGATGGCATGCCGGGGGGTGTTCTCGAAGATCGTCGTCGCCGCCATGGCGGTGTGATCGAAGAGGCCCAGGGCCGAGGCCGGCAGGGGCAGATCGGCCGCCCGGGCCCAGACGCCCTGCACCGGCGGGGGCGGGGTGCCGTCCGTTGGGGCCGGGGGCGCGCTGAAGCTGCCGTCGGCGTTGACCTGGGTGTAGAACACCGCCCGCGAGTACAGGTCGCGAGTGAAGGAGGCGTCTCCCACGAAGCTCTGGTAAGCGGCGAAGCCGCCGATCACGTAGAGGAAGGCCCGGTCGGGGGCCACGCGCACCAGGACCGCCGCGGCGCTCTCCAATCCCAGCAGCCGCGTGCCGAAGCCGGAGCCGCTGGTTTTGACATTTTGTTCCGCTGTGTCCTGCGGCGGCGGACTGGGCAGGTTCAACGCGGGGCGCCAGGTGATCGTGTCGCCGTTGACCGCGGCGACCTGGATCACCGGGGTGGAGAGATCCTGCTGGTGGCAGCCACTGCTCGAGGTGAGCACGCTGCCGCCGATGACGAAGAGGAAGCCGGTGTCGGGGCCGGTAGCCATAGCCGCCACCATGGCGCGGGTGCGGGCCGGGCC
This sequence comes from Chloroflexaceae bacterium, assembly GCA_026417815.1. Taxonomy (GTDB): domain Bacteria; phylum Chloroflexota; class Chloroflexia; order Chloroflexales; family Chloroflexaceae; genus JACAEO01. The sequence continues at coordinate 3,471 of JAOACN010000352.1, forward strand.
GGGCTTCTGGCCGGGCGCGCAGGACTCCGGGGGCAGGATCATCTCCGCCTGGGGCAGGGCGCTGCGCAGCCAGTTGTCGTTGCCGAAGGCGCGACCATCGGTGATGCCGTGGGGGATGGCCCCGCCGGTGACCTGGTTAAAGTTGGCCCAGTAGACGAAGGGGCTGCTGGGCGGGTTGTTGCCCGCGGCGCGGGTACCGCCGGCCACGAAGAGGCGCCTGCCGATCACCGCCGCGCCGGTTCCCGAGAGGGCCTCGGGCAGGCCCACGCCGGCGCTCTCCCAGGGGGTGAGGAAGCCGATGGGGGCCAGTTGCACCGCGCCGGGCTGGTCGCGGGTGTCGCTGGCGTCGCGGTCGGGGCCGAGCGAGGTGCGGTAGAACGTGCCGCGGGCAAACTCCTGCTGCCCGTTGTCGAGGTCCTGGATAATGCCTGTCAGGGCGCTGGCGTTGCGACCGGGGGCCAGGGCCATGAGCGCCGCGGCGATGATCAGCAGATGCAGAAGGGCGATCTTTCGTCGCGGGCGATGATATGCCGTCACGGGCCACCTCCTGTTCCTGCAACGAGACCGCGTTGCGGTGGGGTTTGCGGAGGGGCCTGGCCCCTCAAACGTCTCGTTGCACGGCTATCATAGCTGAGGGTTGCTACCAGATGAGAACCTGTTCATCTCAAGGCCATAAAAAAAGTCCGTCCGGACGAAGAAAGTTCGAGAGGCTGTTCCCGGGCGGGCGCAGCCCTCCCGCTGTCTCTTATACACATCTGACGCTGCCGACGAGCG
>JAOACN010000603.1 GCA_026417815.1 Chloroflexaceae bacterium
CCCCCCGACCCCTTCCCTCTCCACCTGCGGTGGAGAGGGAGGGGGAGAAGCGGCCGCCTACCGCCGACCGGAGGAGGGTGGAGCAACCCGGTTGCCCCACGCCCCCGCCTGATGCGAGGGGCTCCGAGAGGGAGAGGGAGAAGCGGCCGCCTACCGCCGACCGGAGGAGGGTGGGGCAACCCGGTTGCCCCACGCCCCCGCCTGATGCGAGGGGCCGGGAGGGCTGCGCCCTCCCAGGGTTGCCCCTCGCCCGCCGGTAGCAGGGTCCGGGAGGGCTGCGCCCTCCCGGACCCTCCTTGACAATGACTTTGCACACGCCGCAAGATGCGGTACCATGTCAGCCAACGGACCTGTCAGGGAAGGATAGGTAGTGTGAACAACTCGCTCAGCTTTCTAACCGGGCTGGCCGTCGGGGCCGGGCTGACGTTCGCCGCCCGCGATCTCGCGCCAGCGCTGGCGCCCCACGCCCGCACGCTGACCAAGCGCGGGCTGAAACTGGCCGTGCTGGGCTTCGAGCGGGGCCGCGAAGCCCTGGCGCTCACCGCCGAGTCGCTCAGCGATCTGCTTGCCGAGGTCCAGGCCGAGTTGCAGGCGGAACGGGCCATGCCCCCCCAACCAGCGCCAGCGAACAATGGCAGCGACCTGCTGGCCGAACTGCTCGCCGACGAACATGCGGCCGATGTGACGCCTGAAGCCTAGCGCCGCTCCAGGCGACTCGCCCGGACGCCAGCGCGAGGGCGACTCGCTCCAGATGCGCTGTGCCCAATTTGCTCGTCGCGCCCAGGGGGAACGCTATGTTTTCAGGCGACCCATTCGGGCCGCAGCGCCGAGGTGAGCGCGGCCCAATGCACCACAAACTGGCTACAATCGTAAATCCGCAATCCAACATCCGCAATCAATCGCCCCGGGGGTCGCTATGCTACCAGTAGCCTTTGTCGCCCACCAGGCCGGCGAGCGGCTGCGCCTGCGCATTCCGGCGCGCAAGGGTGATGCCGCGTTCTTCGAGCGCGCCGAGCGCGATCTCGCCGCGTGCCCTGGCGTGGCCTACGCCGAAGCCAATCCGTTAACCGCCAGTATCCTGCTGCACTTCCACGGCGACCTCGACGACCTGGCCAGCGCCGCCAGCGCGGGCCGCCTGTTCACCCTCGAACCGCCCCGCATGCCGGAGTATTCGGTACTCGATGTGGTGGCCGATCGGGTTGATCGGATTGAACATTTTATCCAGCGTCGCTCGCAGGGGGCGCTGGATCTGGAGACGGTCCTGTTCCTGGGGCTGGTCGGGGCGGGGGTGGTGCAACTGGCCCGCGGCCAGGCCCTCGGTCCGGCCAGCACCCTGCTCGCCAATGCCGCCGCCATCCTGGCCGTGCATCGCAATCGCCGCGACCGAAGGTGATGAGATGGGGAAACCTGGTTTCCCCACGCCCCTGCCAGATGGGAGGGTCCGGGAGGGCGTAGCCCTCCCAGGAAAACCCCTGTTCATACCATGTATATGCGGCGTAGCCGCGTGAGCTTCTATGAGCCCAGCACCATCCCACCGGGCAGGCGACTGCGGCATGGCCGAACTGAGCGCCCTGCTCGAAGAGGTCTTCGCGGGCGGGGGAACGGCGCGCACCTTGCTGGTGGCGCTGACCACGCTGCCCTGTCGCACCATTCCGGGCCATGTGTTTCGCGCCGCCCTTGACCAGTACGGCCTGCGTCCGACGTTTGACACCATCCTCCAGGACCGCGAGGTGATCGAGGCCCTGGAGTCGGTGCATCTCCCCGCCGGCGGCGAGACGCGCGCGGTGATCCTGCGCCTCACTCGACCGCTCACGCTCTACCAGCGCGTCGGTGTGGGGCGCATGCGTCTGCATGTCAACCGCGAGTTGCTGCTGTTGATTGACGACCGCGATGAGGTATCCCTGCGCCGGGGCGACATCCGCATGTCGTGGATGCGGATGAACGAGGAGGTGCTGGTGCGGCTGCGGCGGGCGCGCGACCGTTCGGGCGCGCCGGTGGATATGCTGGCCGTTTCGGCCGGCCACGTCATCAGCCAGACCTATCCGCTGGACGTGATCCCCCTGCCGCCGCGCGTCGCGCCCGAGCGCGTGGCCGTGGAAGCGCCGCCAGTGCCCCTGCCGCCTGTCGCGCCGCCAGCGCCGGCCATCGCCCCCGTGGCGGCCCCGGCGGCCGTGCTGCCCGCCCCGGCGGTCGGTGTGGCCCCGGTGGCGGGCATCACCGTGGTTCATCGCTCGCCGGGCCGGCTGCGCCTGCGTATCGCCCAGCTTTATCGCAACGAGGTCGAGAAGGCGCGCCTCGAACGCGCCCTCCGGGGCCGCGCCGGCATTATCAGCGTGGTTGCCAGCAGCCTGACGGGAACGCTGCTGCTGCGCTTCGCCTCGCCGCTCACCCACCAGGAGGTCGAGCGCACCGTCGGGCGCATCCTCAGCGGCGAAGACGCCGGCGAGGGCGGGCGCCGCCAGCAGGCGCACCATCCCTGGCACATCTTCGACATTGAGCAAACCGCCACGTTGCTCGACACCTCGCCGGATCGGGGCCTGAGCGATGCGGTCGCCCTCGAACGCCTGAGCCAGTACGGCCCCAACCTCCTGCCCCAGGCCATCAGCCGCTCACCGCTGCAGATCATGCTCGAACAGTTGTCCAGCCTGCCTATGGTCCTGCTCGGCGTCTCGGCGGTGGTGTCGATCTTTACGGGCGGCCTGGTGGACGGGGTGGTGATCCTGGGCGTGGTGGCCCTGAATACGGGGATCGGGTTCACCACCGAATACTGGGCCGAGCAGACCATCGCCGGGCTGAACCGCGGCCTGGAACCGCACGCCGTGGTGGTGCGCGACGACCAGGAACGCGAGGTAGCCAGCGAAACACTCGTGCCAGGCGACCTGATCATCCTCCGCCGCGGGATGGCCGTGCCTGCCGACGCGCGCCTGGTCGTCGTCGATCACCTCAGCGTGGACGAATCGGCGCTGACCGGCGAGAGCGTGCCGGTCAACAAGAGCGTCGCGCCCCTCGACCAGCGCAATGTGCCTCTGGGGAGCCGCACCAATATGGTCTACCGTGGCACGGTGGTCACCGGTGGCAGCGGCAGGGCCCTGGTGGTGGCAACGGGGGTCGCCACCGAGATCGGCGAGATCCAGCGGCTGCTGGGCGAGGCCAAGCAGCCCGAAACGCCCCTGCAGCGCCAGCTCCGCACGCTGACCGGGCAACTGGTTGCCGGGTCGCTGGCGTTGTGCGGCGTGGTGTTTGGCATCGGCCTGGTGCGGAACCTGGGTCTTCTGGAGATGTTCAAGACCGCGATTGCCCTGGCCGTGGCCGCCGTGCCCGAAGGCTTGCCCACCGTCGCCACCACCACCCTGGCCATCGGCCTACGCCGCCTCGAACAGCAGGGCGTGCTGGTGCGGCGCCTGGTGGCCGTAGAGACCCTGGGGTCGGTGGAGTTCCTCTGCCTGGATAAGACCGGCACGATCACCCGCAACGAGATGACCCTGGTGATGGTCGTGACGGGCGAGCGGCGCTACGACCACGGCGCAGGCGGCTTCAGCATCGAGGGCCAGCCGCTGGCCCCCGGCGGCAGCCCCGACCTTGAAGAACTGCTGCGCCTGACCGCGCTCTGCAGTGAGGTGCGCCTCGAACCTGCCGCGGACGGCCCGCGGCTCGTGGGCACGCCGACGGAGACCGCCCTGGTGCGCGCCGGGCTTGAACAGGGGATCGACGTCGAGGCCCTGCGGGCGCGCTACCCGCTGCTGCGGACGCGCCTGCGCAGCGAGGGGCGCGGGTTCATGGATACGCTCCACCAGGACGGCAGCGGGTATTTGCTGGCGGTGAAAGGCAGCCCCGACCAGGTGTTGGGCCTGTGTGACCGGGTGAAGGAGGCCGGGACGGTGCGCCCGCTGACCGAGGAGGACCGTGAGCGCATCCTGGTGGACAACGAGCGCATGGCCGGCCAGGCCCTGCGCGTGCTCGGCGTGGCCTACCTGCCCGACGACGGGGCGCCCGAGGAACGCCGCGACCTGATCTGGGTCGGCCTGGCCGGCATCGCCGACCCGCCGCGACCAGAGATCCCCGCCCTGGTTGAACAACTCCGCGCGGCAGGGGTGCGCACGATTATGATCACCGGCGACCAGAGCGCCACGGCCACGGCGATCGCCCGGCAGATCGGCCTGGGCCACGAAGGGCACCTGGAAAGCCTCGACGCTGCCCAACTCGAAACCCTGCCCCCCGATGTGCTGCGCAGCCTGGCCGAGCGGGTGGACATCTTCTCGCGGGTCAGCCCGGCGCACAAGCTCTACATCGTGCAGGCCCTGCAACGGGCGGGGCACGTGGTGGCGATGACCGGCGACGGGATCAACGACGGCCCGGCGCTGCGCGCCGCCGACATTGGCATCGCCATGGGCGTGAGCGGCAGCGAAGTGGCCCAGGAAGTCGCCGATATGATCGTGCGCGACGACAACCTGGCAACGATCGTTGGGGCCATCGAGCAGGGACGCACGATCTACAGCGACATCAAGAAGGCCGTTCACTTCATTCTAGCCAGCAACACCAGTGAAATCGCCATCACGCTGCTGGCGACCGCCGCCGGCGCCGGCGAGCCGCTCTCGCCCCTGCAATTGCTCTGGATCAACCTGGTCACCGACGTCTTCCCCGAACTGGCCCTGGGCCTGGAACCGCCGGAGTGCGACGTGTTGCGCCAACCCCCGCGCGATCCTCACGCTACCATGTTTAACCGCCGCGACGTGCGGCGCATCGGCGTCGAGAGCGCCGTCCTCACCACCGTGGCCCTCGGCGCCTACGGCTGGGGCCTGGCTCGCTACGGCATGGGGCCGCGCACCAGCACCCTGACCTTCACCACCCTCACTACCTCGCAGTTGCTCTACGCCATCAGTTGCCGCTCCGAGAAACGCTGGCTGTTCGACCGCAAGCCTTCAGCGGCGAACCCCTACATGACCTTCGCCGTAGGCGCCGGATTGGGGCTCCAGGGCATCACCACCCTCCTGCCCGGCCTGCGCCAGGTGCTGGGAACCACCCCCCTCGGCCCGTCGGACTGGCTGCTGGTGCTGGCGCTGTCCACGGCGCCGTACCTCGCCAGTGAGTTGACGAAGGCCATCGAACGCCCGTGCAGTGTAGACAGGAAAGACGCAGACAGCCATGGCCAGTGAGTATGTGTTTACATCCGAGTCCGTCACGGCGGGGCATCCCGACAAGCTCTGCGATCAGATCAGCGACGCCCTGGTCGGCCATATTCTCTGGCAAGATCCCGCCGCGCGGGTGGTGGCCGAGTGCGCCGTCTCCACGGGCATCCTGTTCGTGTCGCCCAGGGCGGCGACAACCGCCAGCATTGACATCCCCCGCGTCGCTCGCGAGGTCATCCTGGAGGCGGGGTACGACCGTGGCAGCTTCAATGGCCGCACCTGCACGGTAATGACCAACCAGCTTGAAGAGCCGGCAGCCGCGCGCTCGAGCATACGCGACCGCGAGAGCGCCCTGTCGGAACTGGTCGCCCAGGAGAACGTCACCCTCTTTGGCTTTGCCTGCACGCAGACGCCCGTGCTGCTGCCGCTGCCGATCTGGCTGGCCAATCGCCTGGCGCAGCGCCTCGACATCGTCTGCCGTGAGCACCGCGACGAGCTCGCGCCCGACGGGAAGGTGCAGGTGGGCATCGTCTACCGCGACCACCAGCCCTGGCGCATCCACAGCCTGACCCTGGTGGCCAGCCAGCGCCACGCCGAACTGCCCCTGGCCCGGCTGCGCCAACTGATCATCGAGCAGGTGGTCAAGCCGGTATTCGAACACGAGCCGCTCGTCCCCGACGCGGACACCCGCCTGCAGATCAACCCCGAAGGCCCGGTGGTGGAGGGTGGTCCGGCCCTGCACGCGGGCCTGACGGGGCGCAAAACCGGCGCCGACACCTACGGGGGCTATGCCCGCCAGAGCAGTGCGGCGCTGAGCGGCAAGGACCCGACCCGCATTGACCGTACCGGGGCCTATGCCGCCCGCCACGCGGCCAAGAACGTGGTGGCAGCGGGCCTGGCCTCGCGCTGCGAGGTGCAACTCAGCTACTCGATCGGCTTCCGCGACCCGGTGAGCGTGCGGGTGGAAACCTTCGGCACCGGCGCGCTCAGCGACGATGACCTGTCGGAGCGGGTGGCGCGGGCCTTCGACTTCAGCGTGGGCGGGATCATCCGCCGCTTCGATCTGGCCGGGCTGGCCGCCCGTTCCCGGGGCCGGCTCTACCAGCGCGTGGCGGCCCATGGCCACTTCGGGCGGCCCGAGCTGGTGTTGCCGTGGGAGGCCACTGATGGGGTGGAGGCCCTGCGGGAGATAAGGTAGGACAAGTTCCTTACCTACGGTACCGTACTGGAGAGGCGTAGGGAGGCATGGTCTCCCCACTCAGGCAGGGGCGTGGGGAAACCTGGTTTCCCTATCTTCCTCCAACCGGCGACCAGCGGAGGACGCGGCGCCTCCGCTTTCCCGTATGGCGAGGAACGAAGGTTCCCGGGAGGGCTTTCTCCTCCCAGAACCTTACAGGAACTCGCTGAAGGCGCTTCCACAGACCGCTAAGGAGGACACGCCCGATGACCACGTCGAGCTACCTGACCATCGACCCCGACACCTTCGCCGATGAGCGGCGCTTCGTACTGGAGTGCCTGCACGAGGTGCTGCGGGAGGCGGGAGAGCCGGAACTGGCCGCGGCGCTCCCCTGGCTGGAAACGCCGACGACGCCGCTGCCCGAGGCGGCCCCCGAACGGCTGATCCAGGCCCTCTCGATCGCCTTCCAGTTGCTCAAAATGGTCGAAGAACGGGCCGCGGTGCAGTACCGGCGGCTGACGGAAACGCGCGACGGCCTGCCCGCCGTGCCGGCGCTGTGGGGCGAGGCCCTCTGCCAGTTGCGCAATCGCGGGATCGCCGGGGAGGACATCGCCGCCGCGCTGCCCGAGGTGCGGGTCGAACTGGTGCTCACCGCGCACCCCACCGAGGCCAAACGCGCCACCGTGCTCGAGCACCACCGCGCCCTCTACCTGCTGCTGGTCAAACGCGGCGAAACCCGCTGGACGCCCTACGAGCAGGAGTCGATCCGCGCCGAGGTGCTGGCGCGCCTGACCACCCTCTGGCGCACCGGCGAGATCTTCCTGGAAAAACCCGACGTCGCCTCCGAACGGCGCAACATCCTGCACTACCTGCGCAACGTCTTTCCCGATATTGTCGGGCTGCTGGACGAGCGCCTGCGGCAGGCATGGGCCGCGGTGGGCTTCGACCCGGCGCTGATTGACGGCGTGGAGCGACTGCCCCGGCTGCGCTTCGGCACCTGGGTCGGCGGGGACCGCGATGGGCATCCCCTGGTCACCGCCGAGGTCACCCGCGAGACCCTGGCCGAGTTGCGGCAGCAGGCCCTGGGCATCGTCCAGGATCAGTTGCGCGACCTGGCGCGGTCCCTCAGCCTCTCCGACCTGCTCCAGGCGCCCCCCGCGGAACTCCTCGAACGCATCGCCGAAGTGAGCGCCGCGATGGGGCCGGTAGGCGCGCAGGCGCTGAAGCGCAACCCCAACGAAGCCTGGCGCCAGTGGATCAACCTGATGCTGGCGCGCCTGCCGCTCACTTCGCCCCCCGAAGCGTACCACTACCGCGCGGCCCCCGAACTTGAGCGCGACCTGCACCTGCTGGCCACGGCCCTCGACACCGTGGGCGCGCAACGCCTGACACGGCAGTTCGTCCACCCACTCATTCGCAGCCTGCGGACCTTCGGCTTCCACATGGCCGCGCTGGACGTGCGCCAGAACAGCCATTTCCACGACCTGGCCCTGGGGCAGTTACTGGCCGTCGCCGGCTTTCCTGATCACCAGGTTACCGCGTGGGACGTACCCCGGCGCATGGCCCTGCTGGAGCAGGAACTGGGTTCGCCGCGGCCCTTTGCCGGCCCGGCGGCGCGTGTCGGCCCCGAAGCCGATGCCGTGCTCAGTTGCTACCGGGTGCTGCTCGACGAACTCAACCTCCACGGGCCGGCGGGCCTGGGGGTGCTGATCGTCAGCATGACCCGCAGCGAGGCCGATCTGCTCACGGTCTACCTCTTCGCCCGCGAAGTGGGCCTGTTGCGCGATACGCCTGATGGCCCGGCCTGCCCCCTGGCGGTGGTCCCGCTGTTCGAGACGATCGAGGACCTGGAGCGCAGCGCGGCCATTCTGGCCGCCTTTCTCGATCACCCCCTGACCCGCCGGAGCCTGGAGTTGCAGCGGCAGCTACGTGGCGAGCGCGACCTGGTGCAGCAGGTGATGATCGGCTACAGTGACAGTAACAAAGACGGGGGCCTGGTGGCCAGCCTGTGGGGTCTCTACCGGGCGCAGAAAGCGATGGCCGCGGTAGGGCGGGAGCGGGGCGTGCGTATCCGCTTCTTCCACGGGCGGGGCGGCACGATCAGCCGGGGGGCCGGGCCGACCCACCGCTTCATCAAGGCCCTGCCCGCGGGCGCCCTGGGCGGCGACCTGCGGGTGACCGAACAGGGTGAAGCGATTGCCCAGAAGTACGCCAACCGCCTGACCGCCGCCTACAACCTGGAACTGTACCTGGCGGGCGTGAGCCGCGCCACCGTGCTCGAACGCCACGCGCCGGGCGAGGCGCATATCCTTGAACCGGTCATGGACCGCCTGGCGACCGTGAGCCGGGCCGCCTACGCCGACCTGATCGGCAGCGCGGGCTTCCTGACCTTTTTCCGCCAGGCCACCCCGATAGATGCCCTGGAGCAGAGCCGCATCGGCTCGCGGCCCGCGCGGCGCACCGGCCAGGCCACCCTGGCCGACCTGCGGGCCATCCCCTGGGTGTTCAGTTGGAGCCAGGCGCGCTTCTTTCTCTCCGGCTGGTACGGTGTCGGCAGCGCGCTTGAACACCTCCACCAGAACGACCCGACAACCTTCGCTGCGCTGCAACAGCACTTCCTCAACTGGGCGCCGCTGCACTACATCTTCAGCAACGCCGCCACGAGCGTGGCGAGCGCCGATCCGGAAGTGATGGGCTGGTACGCCGACCTGGTGGAGGATGCCGCGCTGCGGGAGGCCATGCTCGGGCGCATCCTCGCCGAATACCGGCGCGCGGTGGCGATGCTGGAGCGTCTCTACGACGGCCCCCTGGCCGAGCGGCGGCCCAACATCTTCAGCATGATCGAGGCGCGCAACCCCGGTCTGCGCGTCCTGCACCGCCAGCAGATCGCCCTGCTGCGCGAATGGCGGGCGCTGCGCGCGCGCGGCGAAGACGACGGGGCGCTGCTGCCACGGCTGTTGCTCACGATTAACGCGATCGCGAACGGGTTGGGTTCCACCGGGTGATATGCGTCGGGGACGCCAGGGTTCCCGGCGTCCCGGGTTGCCCGCCCGCCCGGCCCGGGGTATACTACCTTTGTACAGGTTTTGCACAATTTCAAGGAACCAACCAATGACCATCTATGACTATACGGCCAACCTGATTGACGGAACGCCCCAGCGGCTCGACGCCTACCGGGGCAAGGTGGTGTTGATCGTCAACGTCGCCAGCCGCTGCGGCTTCGCGCCGCAGTACGCGGGGCTGGAGGCCCTCTACCGCCGCCACAAGGACGAGGGCTTCGTCGTGCTCGGCTTCCCCTGCAACCAGTTCGGCTTCCAGGAGCCGGGGAACGAGGCCGAGATCCAGCAGTTTTGCAGCCTGAACTACGACGTCACCTTCCCCATGTTCGCCAAGATCGACGTGAACGGGCCGTGGACCCACCCGCTCTACGCCTATCTCAAAACGGAGCAGCCCGGCTTCCTGGGCCTCCCGACGATCAAGTGGAACTTCACCAAGTTCCTGGTGGACCGCAATGGCAACGTGCGCCGGCGCTACGCGCCCACCGACACGCCGGAGTCCATCGAGCGCGACATCGTCGCCCTGCTGCGCGAACAGCCGGCGCCGCAGGCCGTCGCCGAAGGCGCGGCGGAGCGAGTCTGAGGGGGCATACGGCCCTCATAGCCCTTAGCTTGCTGATACGGCGCGGGTTCGCCGCGCCGTATCAGAGAGTGGTTTCATGAATTTCAGTCATTATATTTCACGCCGCTCACCCGTCATTCTCCACCTCCCCGTCATCCCCCTTTTCCGCCGCCTGCACGACCACGTAGCCACGTTCAATTTCCTGCCTGAAGGCCGGCGGGAGGCGCGCCCAGTCCATAACATCAACGTGAATGGGCAGGTCGCTCTCTACAAACGCCTCGCGCAGCTCGAAGAGACGCTCGAAGGGCCGCTGCAAGTCTCGCAGATTGCGCACAACGAGGTCGAGATCGCTGGCCTCGTGCGCCCCGCCAATGACGCGGCTGCCGTAGGCCCAGACGTCACAACCCGGCGCGTGCCGTTGTAGAATGGCGCGCACCTGGTCAAGGTAACGCGCCGGCAGGTTGAGCCTGACGTGAACGGTCATAGCGCCTCCTCATCGAGTGTCCGGTCGGCCCGCAGGCGTTCCGCCAGGGCGCGAGCGTCGCGGAGGAAATCTCGGAGCAGCACGAGCGTTTCCCGCGCGAAAGCCTCGCCGTAGTCGTGAGCCGTAATGTTGCGGTTATCACGGTAGGTAAACCAGCGCTCGACTTCTTCCGGCGTGAGCAGCCCATGCCGGGCAGCCAGACGCAGTAGTTCCTTGACCGGCGTATAGTCCAGCACGCGCGCCGTAGCCGAAGGCCTTCAACCGGCGCCTGACGAGTTTGAAGGAGACCTTCTGCGCCAGTTCGAAGCCCTTGATGATGGCCATGCGAAAGATTTCCTGTTCAGTAACCTCCTGATGGGCAACGGCGCCTTGATACAGCGCCAGCGCGACTTCGAGAGCTCGCAGCGTGTTGGTCAAATGATCCGTGTTGAGGCTCATAATGGGTCATCCAGGTACGGCGAAACATGAAGAAACCGTCTCAAATGAACGCCACGTGAAGCAATGTGGGGAAACCTGTTCCTACGCCTCTGCCAGAGGAGTGTAGCACTGATTACCTATCACGGGATGGCTCCCTACCATCCCACACCCCCACCATCATACGTCAACACTACCTGCACCGCCGTGCCGGCGTCAACCAGGCGGTAGGCCTCATCGGCGCGCTCCAGGGGCAGGCGCGGCCCCTGCAGGGGGGCCAGGCGCAGGCGCGGCAACAGGGCGGCCACGGTGGCGGCGCGCCGGGCGTGATCCCAGCGCGGGGCCGTTTCCGGCGCCAGGCGCCCCACCTGCGATGAGCGCAGCCGCAGGCGCCCGCGGTGAAAGCGCCCGCCCAGATCGAGCGTCACCGGCTTGCGCCCGTACCACGAGGCCACGATCACCGTACCCTCGTCCAGCACCGCGTCAAGCGCGGCCTGCAGCGCGACGGGGGCGCCGCTAACCTCCACGGCCAGATCGGCCAGGCGACCGTCGTTATGGGCGCGCACTTCGGCGGCCAGCTCCGGGCCGGGGGCCAGGGCCACGTCAGCGCCCACTGCCAGGGCCAGGGCGCGGCGGGCCGGGTCGGGCTCCACGGCGATCACCCGCGCCGCCCCGGCCAGCCGCAACGTCTGGGTGACGAGCAGCCCCACCACCCCCTGCCCGAAGACCACCGCCGTCTCCCCCAGGCGCGGCGCAGCGTCGTGGGCCACGTTGAGGGCCGTCTCGGCGTTGGCGAAGAACACCCCCAGGGCGGGATCGAGATCGGGGGGCAGGCGCGTGACCAGGGCGGCCGGGGCCACATAGACGCTCTGGTGGGGGTGCAGGGCGAAGACGAGGTCGCCGGGGGCCAGATGGCCAACCTCCTCACCCACGTCGAGCACGCGCCCCACACTGGCGTAGCCGTACTTGATGGGCAAGGCGAAACTGCCGGCGAGGGTCGGCAGATCGAGGGGCAGGCCGGGGTCGACCTGCCCGCGGTAGACCAGCATCTCGGTGCCGTGGCTGATCGCCGAGACCAGGGCCGCGATCCGTACCTGATCGGGGCCGGGCGGGGGCGCCGTTTCGCTGCGGATCGCGACCTGGCGCGGGGCGACGATCCAGACGGCCTCAGCGTCATGCGAATGCATATTGTGGATTGCGGATTTCCTGGAGAGGGTCGGGGAGGTCTGCCCTGCCCGATCCCTCCCGTTCGAGAACCTGCCGGAGGCGCCGCTCACCGGAAACCCCTGGTTGCGCGCTGCCGCTCCTCGCGCTACCATCCTACGCGGAGGGCGGCGATTCGACAAGGGGGCGCCGGTGGAACACGGGGAAATGGTGGCGCTGATCCGGGCTGGGACGCCAGAGCCGGGCGGAGTGTGGGCCGACCTGGGCGCCGGGACGGGCAACTTTACGTGGGCGCTGGCCGAGGTGCTGGGACCCGCCGCGACGATCCATGCCCTCGACCGCGACGCCCGGTCGATTGCCGCTCAGCAGGCGCGCCTGCGCGCCGAACCGCCGGCGGCGACCATCCTGCCGCGCCAGGCCGATGTGCTGCGCCCCCTTGATCTGCCACCCCTCGATGGCATCATCTGCGCCAACCTGCTGCACTTCGTGCGCGACCAGGCCGGGCTGCTCCGCCGGCTGCGCGCCCACCTTGTGGCCGGGGGGCGGCTGCTGGTGGTGGAGTACGAGCAGTCCTTGCCGGTCCCCTGGGTGCCGCACCCGCTGCCCTTTGCCCGTTTCGCGGCCCTGGCCCGGGAAGCGGGCTTCTCGGCGCCGGCCCGCGTGGGCGCGCGGCGCTCACCCTCGTCGGGGCGGGTGATGTACGCCGCGGTGGCGCGAGTGCCGTGAAACTCCGGCAGTGTACAATGAGGAGGGTGGGGAAACCAGGCTTCCCCACGCCCCCTGCCGGCGCAGTGCAACCCGGAGGGTTGCGCGTAGGGTCTGGGAGGGCACGGCCCTCCCGAGAAGACTCTATCCTCGATCGTTTGGAGAAGGGTGGGGAAACCAGGATTCCCCACGCCCCTACCCGAGAGAAGGGTCCGGGAGGGCTGCGCCCTCCGCTCCTCCTCCAGCGGGTACGCCACCGGCCGCGCAGCGAAACCGTGCCTTCTGCGGCGAAGCCGCACGTGAGCCCTTCAGGAGGTCAACGATGATCATCCGTTCCATGCTCGCGCTGGCGCTGCTCCTGCCCCTCGTTACGGCCAACCCGGCCTTCGCCTCGTTGCCCGCAGGCTATGGCAACCAGGCCAACGACGGCCGCCTGGCCCTCGCCACAGCCAACCCGGCCTTCGCCTCGCCGGCCTTTCGCCGGGTGTGGGAACGCACCGACTATCCGGTCCAGCAGGGTCGGGGCAACCATGCCTGGATCTGGGGACCGGGACCGTTTACCGCCGGAATCTATGAGGCGTACCAGGGCGGCGCCGAGCCGTCGCGACTGGTGCAGTACTTCGACAAGGGGCGCATGGAGATCAACGACCCCGCCGGCGATCCGCGCAACCCCTGGTTCGTCACCAGCGGCCTGCTGGCCCGCGACATGATCGATGGGCGGGTGCAGATCGGCAACGGCGATTATGTCGCCCTGCCATCGGCCCCCATCCCCGTGGCCGGCGACCCCAACGCCGCCTTCCCCACCTACGCCGACCTGCGCGCCTACGCCCGCGCCCCGGGTCGCTTCGCCCTCGGCGATGCCGTGGCCGAGCGGCTCACCCCACAGGGCCGGGTACCGGCCCCCGAATTTGCCAACCTTGCCGCCACCCGCATCGTGCAGGTCTCTAACGGCTATGGTATTCCCCGCGCCTTCTGGGAGTTCCTGACCCGGAGCGGGACAGCCTACCGCAATGGGCGCTTCGTGCGGGAAACGCCGCTCTTCGACTGGCTCTACATCGCCGGGTACCCGATCGCCGATGCGTTCTGGGTGCGCGTTCCCGTCGCCGGCGTGCCGCGCGACGTGATGGTGCAGCCCTTCGAGCGCCGGGTGCTGACCTACAACCCCGCCAATCCGGCACGCTTTCGTGTCGAGATGGGCAACGTGGGCCGGCACTACTACCGCTGGGTCTACGAGTTGCCCTTCGCCGACGGACGGCAGGCGCTGATCACCGCGCCCCCCCGTGACAGTGTGGTCGGGAGTCCCCTGGTGGTGCAGGGCTTCGAGCGCGGGATCGCCTTCGAGGCGGCCATCGGCGTGCGCCTGCGCACCGCCAGTGGCCAGGTGCTGGCAACCGCCTACACCATGGTGCAGCGGCCCGACATCGGCGTCCCCGGGCCGTTCTCCGCCAGTCTGGTGTTCATCGAACCGGAAACAACCACCCCCGGCACGGTCGAGGTGGTGGTCGGATCTCCGGCCGACGGCTCTGAACAGATCATCGCCAGCCAGCCGGTGCTCATCGGCGGATTGGGCGGCGATCTGGCCCGCGCCGTGGCCCTGGTCCGCGAGGATCTGGCCGCGCGGACGGGGATCTGGCCCGAACGCCTCGGCATCCGCTTCACCGAGGACGTCACGTGGCCCGATAGTGCTCTGGGCTGCCCGGCGCCGGGCCAGGGCTATTCCCAGATGATCACCCCCGGCTTCCGGATCGTCCTCGAAGCCGCCGGGCAACCCTACGACTACCGCGCCGATCGCCGGGGCGCGCTGATCCTCTGCCAGGACCTGCGTCCCCAGGCGCCGATCGGCGCGCCGATCAGCCTGCCAGCGCGGGGCGCGGTAAGCACCCTGCCGCTCCACGTCGAGGCGCGTCTGGAGCGGGCGGGCGAACCGGTTACGCTGCACCTGTTGTTCGAAACCGGCCAGAGCCTGAGCCAGACGGTCACACCCCTGGCGGCTCCCGACGGCGGGGGCCTGGTGCTCAACAGCCTCTGGCCACCGACCGAGCCGGTGCGGATCAACACCCAGCGCGCCATTGTGCAGATCCGCGATCGTCAGGACCAGCTCCTGGCTGCCCGGCTACTGACGATCCTCAGCCCGGACGACCCGCTGGCGCGCCCGGTGGAACTCTACTGGCTGGCGGGCGAGCAACTGCGCGTCGAGCAGCGGCCCATTCCGCGAACGTTGCAGATCGGCGCCGCTACGCTGGAGCAACTCCTCTGGGGGCCGCCGCCGGGCCTGGGGCTGAGCACGGCCATCCCCACTCCGGCCGAGGTGCTGAGCTATCCCGGTCGGCAGCCCAACTGGGGCGCGCGGGTACGCCTGCGCAGCCTGGTGATCCGCGACGGGGTGGCCACCGCCGACTTCTCGGCGGAACTGCGGGCCTACGGTGGCGGCTCGGCGCGTGTCGGGGCCATTCGCCAGCAGATCGAGCGCACCCTGCGCCAGTTCCCCACCGTGCGCGAGGTGCGCATCGCGATTGAGGGTCAAACCGAAGGGGTTTTGGAGCCGTAGCCCCACGGGGAAGTGTGGCAGGGAGGGTCTCAGGGCGGGCTGGCCCTCCCTGAAAAAAACCTTCTTCGCACCCTATGCGGGGCCGCAAGCCCGGCTTGCAAGCACTCAGGGGAACCCTGTAACGCAACCCCGGGGTTGCGCCACAGAAAACGATACGCAGGAGGAACCGTGATGGAGCCACACTACGAACGGATCTCGCGGAGCCTGGTGGCGCGCCACCCCAGGCCGATCGGGGTGGTCGAGTTTTACGGCGGTCAGTTCTTCGGCCAGCTTCCGGCGACGAGTTACGACTACTTCCTGGGCATGCTCTTCCGCGCCGGGTACACGATCATCGCCGTGCCCTTCACCTTCGGCTTCAACCACGCCGAGATCGCCGAGATCCTGCTCATCGAGCGCGACCTGGTGCGCGCGGAACTACCCGAACTGGCCGGCGTCCCCCATTTCTGGGTCGGCCACAGTCTGGGCTGCAAGTTCATCGCCCTGCTCGAGGCCAGCACCGACCCGGTCAGCGGGATGTTCGCGCCTCCCGGTCTCGCCACCGCTGGCATCCGGCGCGGCATTCTCGACGAACCCTCGCTGCTGATGGCCCCGGACATCGGCGATACCGACTCGGCGCTGCCGGTGCCGATTTTACCAGGCATCCTCGACGCCCTGGGCCTCGGCGTGCGCCCTACCCGCGCCGAAATGCAGCGCCTGGTCATCGAAAGCAACCTGTTTAACCTGACGGCGCTGATCTCCTTCGATCGCGACCGCGTGGCCGGCAACGCCTCCGAGCCGCCCGAGACAAGCGATGTGGCCTGGTTCCTCCACACCCTTGGCGCGCGCCCCGAGGGACGCCTGCTCCACGAAGAACTGCGAGGCGGCCACCTGGCGCCCTTCGGCATTCGCTTCGGCGATGTGGTGTTCGAACTGGACCCGCGGCCTGGATTTCCCCCGGCGGAACCGCCCGCCGAACTGGAGGTCACCGCGGTGCGACTGTTGAGCGAGCTCGATCGGCGCCGGGCCGTGGCCGTGCAGCAGCGGCTGAGCGCGCGAACGGCCTGATGCGGCTTTGCCGCTGCCGGCTTACCGCAGGGCACGCGGAGGAGCGCCGGGGATGGATTGCTCGAAGCCCTCCGCGCCCGCCGCGGTGAGCGCGTGTCTGGTGCAGGTGAAGCCTATCAGGAGGGGGCCAGGTTCCCCTTCCGTTCAACCTGGCCTGGACGGCGGAAAGAGGGCCAGCCACCACAGTTGCCAGTTCTGGACCGGTGGCGAAGCGGCTTCGGGGGCAGGCGTCTCCGCGGTCACGGATGGCGGAGGAGCAGCGGGAGCGTCCCGGGGAAAAATCACCACATCGCCCTCACGGGCGTAGCCGAGCTGTTCACGGGCGATCCGCTCGGCGTACACATCGGACTCCGTGAACGCCACGGCGCCCTCGAGCACCGCATTCTCCGCCTTGATGCGCGCGACCTCCGCTTCCAACTCGGCGCGGCGGCTCTCCAGGCGGGCGCCCTGGAGCACCTGGCCGACAAAATTGGCGGCCAGCAGGGCGATGAGCATCAGCATGATCCCGCCAAGGACCAGGGAGAGCACCGAAACCCCTTGCAACCGGGACAACCCGCGCAACTGCGGGAACGCATGCCGCCCGCTCCGGGCTGCCGGGCGACGCCGCGGTGGAGGACCGAAGATGCGGCGAGTGGCATGCTGCAGGCGTCGCTTCATAGGCATAGGTAGAGGTCCAGGAGCGCGGGGGTCGCGCAGGTCACCCGGGCAGGCAGTGGCCCCTGGCCCGCGACAGAAGCGGTTCCCGGCTGCGCTACCGGGTCATTTCCAACGCCGATCAAACCCGGTCAACTTTCACTCGGGCGCGGCGCTTCGAGCAAGAGTGGCTCGTCAATGTTGGTGGTCATGGCGCTCTGGCCGCGGAAGAGACCACCTGGCTCGATGTGCAGCGCCGCAGTGGTGATGTCGCCCCACACCTTGCCGGTCGGCGAGATCTCCAGTTGCTCCACGGCGGTAATCTCTCCCTTGACCGCGCCAGAGACATGGACATTCTGAGCCTTGATCGTCGCGATCACCCGGCCGGTCTCGCCGATAATCAGGTTCCCCAGCACCTCGATATCGCCCTCGACCGATCCGTCAATACGGATATTGCCATCGGACGTCAGGGTGCCCTGGAAACGGGTATTGGCGCCGATGATTGTTTCAGGCTTGCCATTCATTGTCGGGGGAGCAGGCTGGGATCTCCTATTGCTGCCGAACATGCTTGCGCGTCCTCCTCAGTTTGCCCCGAATGCGCGACGCGCCCCGCGCAGCGGCGCGCAGGCTGTCAACGCTTGACTGATTATAAACCACCTGGGGGCCAGAGGCAAACGTTCAGGGCGCCAGGCGTTCGATCAACCAGCCCCCGTCCGGCGCGCGCCGGTAGCGAAGGCGGTCGTGAAGCCGATTGGGGCGCCCCTGCCAGAACTCCAACCACTCCGGCTTCACGCGGTAGCCGCCCCACCAGGCCGGGCGCGGCACCGGCCCCTCGCCAAAGCGCCGGGTCACCTCCGCCAGCCGCGCCTCCAGCTCGGCGCGCCCGGCGATCACCCGGCTCTGCGGCGATACCCAGGCCCCTAGCTGCGCGCCCAGGGGCCGGCTGGCGAAGTAGGCGTCGGACTCGCTCTCCGCCACCCGCGCGGCTGCCCCCTCGATACGCACCTGCCGCTCCAGCTCCGGCCAGTAAAAGACCAGCGCCGCCAGTCCCGTGGCGTCCAGGTCAATGCCCTTCGGGCTTTCATAGTTGGTGTAGAAGACGAATCCGTCGGCGTCGAAGCCCTTGAGCAGCACCGTCCGCGCCGAGGGACGCCCGTCGCGGCTCACCGTGGCAAGCGTCATCGCGTTTGGCTCCACCAACCCGGCCCCGACCGCCTCTTCGAACCAGAGCTGAAACTGCGCGATCGGATCGGCGCGCACCTCACGCTCATCGAGCCCGCGCAACTGGTACTCTTTTCGCAGTTCCTCGAAACCCATGGGTCCCCTCCCGTTGATTGGGATGCGCCTCTACTACGGTTGGACGTATCCTGACTGGCGGGCCGGAGGGGGCTGTCACCCCGGCCCCCTCGCGGAGTTTGCCCGCCACGCAGACGCAAGATTCCTCGCTCCGCTCGGAATGACCGGGTTGCCGGCGTACCAACTCCAGCCGCTGTATATACTATACCGAGACTTCGCCTCCGTGGACCTTCGTCCCTGCCAATCATCAGGCAGGGGCGCGGGGAAGCCTGGTTTCCCCCCATCCCGCCACCGACAGAATGATGGAAAGGGTTTTCCTGGGAGAGGAAAGCCCTCCCATCAGGCAGGGGCAATGACGGCACGACAAAGCGTTCCCCTGGGAGGGCGCGGGCCTCGGAACATCTTCCAGGCGGGGCCGGCGGGGACGTTATACGCTTCGATCCAGGTGGTCTGGCGCGGGGAGGGTATGGGCGCGGCGGCGCTCCAGGGCCTCGGCGTAGATGGCTTCCAGGACGCGGATGGAACGCTCCCAGGAGAGCTCGGCCACGGCGCGGGCGCGGGCGGCGGCGCCGAGCCGGGCGGCCAGGTCGCGGTCATCGAGGGCCAGTTCCAGTCTGGCCGCCAGGTCGTCGGCGTCGCCGTGGCGGGCGTAGAGACCCGTATCGCCGAGGATCTCGCGGGCCACCGGGGTGTCGAAGGCCACGGTGGGCAACCCCATGGCCATATAGTTGGCGATCTTGCCGTTGCCTTCGGTAAGGCTCATCTTCGGGGCCACCGCCACCTCGCCCAGGGCCAGATAGGCGTGCAGGTCGCGGTAAATGATCCGCCCGGGCAGGGTGACATGATCGGCGACCCCCAGGCTCTCGGCGTAGCGGCGGTAGCTATGGGGGTCGGGATGGCCCATAATCAGGAAGTGGACCTCGGGCCGACGGGCGGTGAGGATGCGGGCGGTGTCGATCAGCAGGTTGGTGCCCTGGTAGGGGGCCAGCAGGCCGATGTAGACGATGATCCGCCGTCCTTCGGGAATGCCGAGCTGGGCGCGCAGTTCGGCCCGTTGCGCGGCCCAGGCCGGCGAGCCATCGTAGGGGCGGAAGCGGTCGGTATCCACCCCGTCGGGGATCACGTGCAACCGCTCGGGCGCCACCGACCCGTCGCGGCGCAGCAACGCCGCCGCGTTGCGGGTCGAAGTGGTGACCGCGTCGGCGCGGCGGTTGAGGCTCCGTTCCAGGCGCGTCAGCGGCAAAAAGAGGGGATTGCGCGCCGAGATGAAGCCATGGTCGAGCATCTCGCTGGTCATGCTCCCCTGGTAATCGAGAATGAGGGGCCGGTTGAGCATGCGCTGCAGCGGCAGGGCGATCGCCGCGGCTTCGTGGGTGTGGGCATGCAGAATGTCCGGTCGCACCTCCAGGGCCACCCGCAGGGCGCGCCAGGCCAGGCCCACGTCCAGGTAAAGTTTGTGGCGCGACGAGCCGACCACCGCTCGCTTGATCCAGGGCACGTCCCAGGAGCGACGAATGTCGAGGCCGGGCATGTCATCGCCGTTGTGGTAGGTTGCCAGCACCAGGCGGTGGCCGCGCCGTTGCAGCGTTCGGGCCTCTTCCCAGATCCGCACGTGGTTGCCGTAATCCGAGAAGAAGCTGGTGGAGGCGATCATCAGGATGGTGTAGGCCATGGCGCGCGAGAACCCCGGAAGCCGCGATAAAACCGCGCTATTGTAGCACGAGCGGCGCTATCGCGCCACGGCGCATCGTTGCGCTTGACACGGCCCAAAAGCTCGTGCTACACTTCACAAAACGTACAGCCTGACCCTCTGGAGGCGCCTGTGGATCGCCTGGACGCACCACCCGATGTTGTCATCCGGCGGTTACCGCTCTATGCCCGTAGCCTGCGCTACCTGCTCGAAGAAGGGGTGCACTCGGTTTCTTCGCAGGAACTGGGCGAGCGCATTAACGTCACCGCCGCCCAGATTCGCAAGGATCTTTCCTACTTCGGCGAGTTCGGGAAGCAAGGCATCGGCTACGATGTCGAGAAGCTGCTGAACCACATTGAGCGCATCCTGGGGCTGAACCAGCGCTGGCCGGTGGTCCTGGTCGGCGTCGGCTACCTCGGGCAGGCCATCGCTCGCTACGAGGGCTTTCACAAGCAGGGGTTGCAGATCGTCGGCCTCTTCGACACCGACCCGGCCAAGATCGGCGAGCACGTCAACGACCTGACCATTCTCCCCCTGGACCAGCTCACCCCGGTCATCCGCGAGCACCACGTGCGCCTGGCGATCATCGCCGTGCCGGCGGCGCAGGCCCAGCACGTCGCCGATCTGCTCATCGAGGCCGGCGTTCGCGCCATTTTGAACTATGCGCCGATTGTGCTGCAGACCCCCGATGATGTCTGGGTGCGCTACATCGATC
>JAOACN010000504.1 GCA_026417815.1 Chloroflexaceae bacterium
CCTCATGTTCATCCCACGCTACGGCGTGCTGGCCGCCGCGATCATTACGGTGATCACCGAACTGGTGCTGGTCGGGCAGTACCTCTGGCTGCTACGCGATTTGCTGGGCCAGATGCGCTGGGGCGCCCTGGCCCGCTCGGCTGCAGCGGTCATTGCCATGGCCGCGCTGGTCTATGCCATCCGCGATCTGCCGGTACTGGTGACAGTAGCCACGGGCGGGGCGCTGTATGCCGGTCTGCTGCTGGCGATGCGGGTGGTCGGCCCCGATGAAGCCGCCTTTGTGCGTGGTCTGATCGCGGCGCGGCGGGCCACGGCGGAGCCATCGTAGGAGCACACGAATGAAGATCCTCCTCGCCGTTCATCATTTCCCGCCGCGCTACAGCGCTGGCGCCGAACTGTACACCTTCCGCCTGGCGCGCTGGCTGCTGACCCACGGGCACGCGGCCGAGGTGGTCTGCGTCGAGACGCTCGACGCGAAGCGGGCCGCTGGCGTCGAGGCCGAGCGCGACATCTACGAAGGCGTGCCGGTCTGGCGGCTGCACCTGGGGCTGCGGGGCGCCCCGGCGAACTGGACCTACGCCAACCCCATGGTGGCCGGGTGGGTCGCCAGGCATATGCAAAGCAACCGTCCGGACCTGCTGCACCTGCACAGTGGCTACCTGATCGGCGCTGGCGTGCTGGAAGAAGCCTACCGCCTCGGTGTCCCGGGTGTGGTGACCCTGCACGACTACTGGTTCCTCTGCCCGCGCTTCACCCTGCTGCGCCGTGATGGCCAGGTCTGCACCGAGATCCCCGCCGACCCGGCCGGCTGCGCCTGGTGTCTCAACCTCGACCGGCGCCGCTACCGCCTGCCTGAGGAGGTGAGCCAGGGTATCGCGGGCCGGGTCTGGATCACCCTGGCCGGCGGCGCGGGACGTGATGCGCAGGCCGCGCGGCGCGCGTATCTGCGTCGTACGCTCCACCTGGCCGACCTGATAATTGCACCCACGCGTTTCCTGGCTGCAAAGCTCGGCGTGATCATGCCAGCCGAGCGCCTGCGCGTGGTGCGGCTTGGGATCGAGACCGAGCGCCTGAGAACCGTAGCTCCAACCTCTGTGAACAAGACGTTGCGAATCGGCTACATCGGACAGATCGCTTTACACAAAGGGGTACACCTTCTGGTGAGGGCGATTCGCCAGTTACCACCTGCCGGCCTTCCTGTTTCGCTGACGCTCCATGGCGGTGCAGCAAATCCTGACTACGCGCGCCAGTTACGGGCACTCGCTGGCGACGACCAGCGCATTCATTTTGCTGGACACTTTGCCCATAGCCAGCTGGCTGCGATCCTGGCCGAAATGGACGTAGTGGTCGTACCATCGATCTGGTACGAGAACAGCCCGCTCACGATCCTGGAAGCTCAGGCCGCCCGGCGACCGGTGATCACCGCTGCGATGGGCGGCATGGCCGAACTGGTGCGCGATGGGGTAGACGGGCTGCACTTCCAGCCCGGCGACGCGGACGACCTGGCGCGGCAGATCCAGCGCCTGCGGGACGAACCGGGGTTGCTGGAGCAACTGCGGGCCGGAGTGCGTCCGCCACCCAGCATTGATGATGAGATGGCTGAACTGATGCAGGCCTATCGCCTGGTGATCGAGCAGCGCCAGGCTGCGCGACCGGTGGAGGTGGGCTGATGTCGACGCGCGTCGCCATCATTGTGCTGACCTACAACGGCCTCGCCGACACCCTGGCCTGCCTGGCGTCGCTCGAACGCCTCGATTACCCCCGCGAGCGATATTGTGTCGTAGTGGTGGACAATGCCTCGCAGGACGGCACCCCCGCGGCGGTGCGAGAAGCCTGTCCGCAGGTCGTGGTGATCGAGAACGGCGCCAACCTCGGCTTCGCCGCGGGCAACAATGTCGGGCTGCGCTATGCGCTGGCGCAGGGTTACGACTACGCCCTGTTACTCAACAACGACACTGAAGCGGCGCCAGACATGCTCACGGAACTGGTGAACGCCGCCGAATCCGATCCCTGTGCTGGCGCGGTGGGGCCAATTATCTACTACCACGCCGCGCCGACGCGCGTCTGGTCGGCGGGCGGCTGGATCGACTGGGGGCGAGGCATCAGCGGCATGGAAGGCGAAGTTGAGGACCGGGGGCAATTCACGGCCACCCGTGAGGTAGACTTCGTGACCGGCTGCGCGATGCTGCTGCGGCGCGCCGCCCTGGAGCGCGCTGGCTTGCTGGATGAACGCTTCTTCATGTACTTTGAGGAGACCGAGTGGTGCGTGCGCGCCCGCCGGGCGGGCTTTCGTATCCTCTTCGCGCCGCGGGCGAAGCTGTGGCACAAGATCCCCCTGAACGCCCGATTTGATAAGGAGTACCTGGCCTACTATATGACGCGCAACCGGCTGCTGTTCCTGCGGGCCACGGGCGCCCGACCGCGGACCTGGTTCAACGCCCTGGTGCTTCAGGATCTGCGCACCTACCTGAGCCTGTGCCTGCGCCCGAAGTGGCGCGCGCGCCGGGGGCGGGTAGGGATGCGCCTGGCATGGGTTGACTTCTGGCGCGGGCGGTTTGGGCGGCTGGAGACGACGATTTGAGGTGTGGAGGTGTGGAGGTGTGGAGGTGTGGAGGCGTGGAGGTGGTTTCGTCAGAAGCCGCCAACCCTACCGCCCGATAGGCCGAAGCCCTGCGGTACACCAACCCGACCACCCCATAGCCCTATAGCGATAAAGGTGCTGATGATGCGCATTGGAATTGACGTTCGCTACCTCTCCCACGGCCTGGTGGGCGGTGTGCACACCTATGTCAAGCATCTGGTTCCGGCCTTGCTCGCGGCGGGTCCAGAGCACGAATTTATTCTCTATGCCGACACGAAGGCGCCTTTTGAACTGCACGACCTGCCGGGCAACGCACGCGTGCGCTATCTTCCGTATCGCAACGCGCTCTCTAGCGTCGCGAGCGACTTTGTGCGTCTGCGGCGTGTGATGGCTACCGATAGGGTGGACACGGCCCACTTCCCGGCTAACTACGGCTTTGGACCGCTCGGCGCCACCACGGTAATTACTCTGCACGACGCGATGACCCTGATGCCATTGAGCCACACGTTGCGGAGCAAAGGCACTCGCTGGAACACCTACGCGCGCGCCATGACGATCTACCTCTACTGCTGCTCGCACCTGGCCTTACGGCGCGCTGATCTGGTCCTGACCGTCTCGGAACATGCTCGCCAGGAGATCGCCCGTTACAGCCGCTACGATGCTGGAAGGATCGCGCCGATCCACCACGGAGTGGAGCCCGGGCTGCGCCGGGAGACGGATCCAGCGGTCCTGGCAGAGGTTCGAGCGCGTTACGGGCTCGAGCGCCCCTTCATCCTCGCCGACGGTCTGAAGAATCCAGCGGTGATCGTGCGCGCCTGGCAGCGCCTGCCGCAACACCTGCGCGACAGCCACACCATCGTCTTCTTCAGCCGTCGCGAGCCGCTGCCAGTGGTGCGCGAAGCCGAGGCTGCTGGCCAGTGCCGCCTGCTGCTGAACGTTCCACGCGCGGATCTGGTGGCGCTCTACAGTATGGCCTGCGCCTTTGTCTTCCCTTCGTGGCTGGAAGGCTTCGGCATCCCGATTGTGGAAGCCATGACCTGCGGCGCGCCGGTGATCTGCGCCGACAACTCGGCGATGCCCGAGGTTGCCGGCGGCGCCGCTCTGCTCTGCGACGCTGAAGATGACCATACCCTGGCAGCGCACTTGCAACGGGTGCTCACCGACCCGAACGAAGCCGAGCGTCTGCGTACCCTTGGCTATGTCCGCGCGCGCCAGTTCTCGTGGCAACGCACGGCTGAACAGACCCTCGCGGCCTACCATCGCGCAGCCGGGATAGCCGTGACCGGGGCCGACAACCGACGTTTGCACACCCGGCAGAGTTGAACCTATGCGCATCCTCGCCCTCTCAACCTGGTGGCCGGAACCTGCCGACAACGGTTCACGGATGCGGATCATGAACCTGCTCCGTCATCTGGCAGTACGTCATACCGTGGACCTGATCGCCTTTACCCAGGGGCCTGCAGGTGAGGTTCAACGTGACGAACTGCAGCGGATGTGCGCTTCAATCGTAGCCATCGAGCGACCGTCGAGACCCATCCGCTACCACCACCGGGTGGCCAGCCTGGTGCTGCCAGAACCTGCCTCGGTACGGGCCACATGGTGCCGTGAGATGGCTCACACTGTCTTATCAGCGGCGTCCCGCCTGCGACCCGATGTAGTAATCGCCTTCCAGCCCGATATGGTTCCATATGTTCTCCGGCTGGGGGAAGTGCCGCTCATCCTGGAGGAGTTGGAACTGGCATACACCCTCGAACACTACCTCCAGCATTCCAATCCCCTGCTCCGTTTACGCTATTGGCTGACGGCGGTGAAACACCGTCACTATGTCGCGACGCTGGTACGTCACTTCAAGGCCATCACGGTAGTTTCTGTACGCGAAGCCGCCCTCGTACGCGACTTGATGCGGGATTATCCAGTTGAGATTGTTGTCGTGCCTAACGGGGCCGATCTGGAGGGGTGCCTGCAATACCGCTACGATCCCGAGCCAGACACGTTGATTTACCCTGGCGCGCTGACCTATGCAGCGAACCTCGATGCCATGCGCTACTTTCTGGCGGAGATCTTTCCGCGTATTCGGCAACTACGCCCGCGGGCCACGCTTCGGATTACCGGAAAGCATACCCCGGAACAGCGGGCGGCGTTACCCGACGTGCCAGGGGTAGAACTGACTGGTTATGTGAATGATGTACACGCTCTCATTAGCCGGAGCGCGGTGGAGGTCGTACCACTTCGCGAGGGGGGAGGGACACGCTTGAAGATCCTGGAGGCGTTGGCCCTGGGCACACCGGTGATCAGCACCTCGAAAGGGGCCGAGGGTCTCGATCTGGTCCCGGGACGGGATCTCCTGATTGCTGATACACCCGCGGCCTTTGCTGAAACGACCGTGCGCCTGCTCACCCACCCTGAGGAGCGCGCGCGGTTAAGCGCCCACGGCCGTCGCGCGGTGGCCGAACGCTACGACTGGCGCACCATCGGGGCGCGCTTCGTCGCTCTGGTGGAGACAGTTGCAACCCAGAAGAAGTTGGCCTATGACACACGCATCCACACCGCCTGATCTGGCTATCATTATCGTCAACTGGAACACCCGTCACCTGGTGCTGGACTGCCGTTCATACGTTAGGCCACATTCGCGGGTCGCACACCGCCCGGTGAAAACCAGCCCCCGTACGGC
>JAOACN010000042.1 GCA_026417815.1 Chloroflexaceae bacterium
TCAGCGCCCGAACTCCCTGGATTGGATACATCCATGACCACGCCAGCGGCGTATTAAGGGGTATACGGAGTCGCACAGTATTAAGGAGTTGCTCATGATGCGGAAACTGATCCTGGCCCTGATTGCCCTGATCACGATCGCCGTCGCTGCCCCGGCCACCAATGCCCAGACAATGAACATGGTCCGGGTGATGCACGCCTCGCCAGATGCCCCCGCCGTTGATGTGTACGTGAATGGGCGGTCGGTGCTTACCAACGTGCCGTTCTTCGCCGTCAGCAACTACCTGAGCCTGCCCGATGGCAGCTACAACGTGGCGGTCACCCCGGCCGGCAAGCCCGAGTCGGACGCGGTGCTGCGCGCCACCCTGAACGTGCGCGGCGGCTACACCGGCACGGTGGCCGCGGTCGGGTTCGTCAAGAACATCGAGGCCGCGCTCTTTGAGGACAATCTCAGCCCGGTTCCCGCGGGCAAGGCGCGCGTGCGCATCATCCACGCCAGCCCCAATGCTCCGGCGGTGGACATCAAGCTGGCGGGCACGAACACCGTGGTAGTGGCGAACGCGCCATTCAAGGCCGCGGCCACGGTTGAGGTGGATGCCGGAACCTACCGGTTCGACATCAGCCCGGCTGGCCAGACCGCGGTGGTCTTCACGACGCCGGCCCTGCGCTTCGAAAACGGCTGGGTGTACACCCTTGTGGCCACGGGCGACCTGAACAAGAACTTCTGGGTGCAGTCGCGGGTTGACAAGATCGGGCCGTAAGGCACGGTTTCACCCTGCGTTATGGTCCTGGAGGAGCGCGGGGAACATGGCCATCCCGCGGTACGTGTTCAGAGTTGGGGTAACCCCGCAGACCTGGGAGCGAGGGCGTCCCGCCCTCGTTAGGGAGCGAGGGCAAGATGCCCTCGCTCCCTGGAGAAGTGTGAACACGTACGTCCCACGCACCTTTTTTCACTCGCGGCGGGGCGCCCTGGCGAAGCCGGGATGAAGTTGCCGCCACGGGCGGAACAACAGGAGCGCGGAGGGCCGACACCCTCCGCGCCTCCTCCGAATGGTAACACCGGGGGAAGACAAGCCCTTCTTGCCGGAGCTTCGGCTGACTCAGGCGCCAGGGCGCATCGTCTCGGGCATCTGCACGGCCACGACCTCGCCGCGCACCGTCACCTCGCCCTCGGCCACGATCCACGCCTCCACCACCACCTTGCGCCCCTTCACCTCTTTGACCCGACCGCGCACTTCGAGTACGCCGCCAAGCGGCGTCGGGCGCAGATAGTTGACCTGCAACGACCCCGTTACAAAGCGGAGCGGCGGGTCGCTGCCCATGGGTCGCCCGGCTGCCCGGTAGGCCGCAGCCGAGGCCGTGCCCGTGCCGTGGCAGTCAATCAGCGATGCCAGCAAACCGCCATAGACGTAGCCAGGAATGGCTGTATGGTACGGTCGCGGGGTGAAGTAGGCCACCGTTTCCTCTCCATCCCAGGCGCTCTTGATCTGCAGGCCGTGCTCGTTGAGACGCCCGCAGCCGTAGCAGTGGCTCAATTCATCGGGGTAGTAATCCTGGAAGTAGCCCGTTTCGCTCATTGGGACGCTCCTTATTCAATTCACGGAACCTGAGGAGAGGGTCGTGGGAAGGCTTCGCCCTCCTACACCCTCCCGGTGGGGAGAGCTTCACTTTCACCACCGGTAGGGGCATGGGCCGCGCCCGCATCGAATATGTTGCTCCGCGCCACCCGCGTGCGATCGGAGTAGTCGAGAAACACGCCGTTCCGGCCGATCACGAACCCGTAGCCCTGCGCGCCCAGATCGAGTCGGGCGAGCAGGTTGCGCACCTCCTGGAGCGACAGGTCGGAGGTTACCACGCCGGCGGGCTCGTTCCGGCCGTCAGGATGGGCGAAGGGACGGGCATATTCGATCAGCACCTTGCCGGCCCCGGTGGCCAGAAACGGGTCGCTCCATTTCGCTCCGCTACGGATGGTGTCGTAGTACCAGGCCGTTTTGGGAGCGTTGGGATCATCCGAGGGAGGCCGGGTGTAATCGTAGGTGGTGCCGATCAACGCTTCGATGCTCCCCTCCGGGGTGCGGTACACATAGACCTGAAAGAGGCGCAGCGCGGGGTCGTAGACGAACGGTGCAAAGGTGACGGCCAGGCCATTCACGTCGGGCGCGCCTTCGAGATCGGCGGGCAGTCGCTGAGGGATCTGGTCGAAGGGCAGGATCCCGGAAGCCAGATCCTCGGCCAGGGCGTCGCCGAGGTCCTGCGCGGTGGCAAAGGCGGCATCAATCCTCGCCGCAGAGTCGCTCAGGCTCTGGCGCGCGAGGTTGGTGATATCCGTGGCCACTGCCGCGCGCCGCTGGAGGTGTAGCGCGGTCAACAGAGCGGTGAGCAGGAGCAAGGCCACGAACGCTACGGCGAGCGCCCGGCGCCCCGTCAAGCGACCGGTAGAATTGGCAGTTGTGGTTGTCACCGGCAACTCTTCACGCTGTACGGCTGCGCCGCACCTCACGGGGCAACCAGCGTTTTCCTGGGGGCCGCGCCCTCCCAGACCCTCCGCCTGAACAGGCGGTGATACCGAGACGGGTCGCTCTACGCCGCGCCGGGCGCCACCTCAAAGGCGACCACGCCGAGCTCGACGCCATTCACCTGGATGCTAATAGCGTGCGGCCCCGGATAGACCGGACGCACCCCCACCGGCGCGAATGAGTGGCGTTTCTGCAAACGCAGTGTCGCGCCGGGCGCCAGCCACTCCGAGCGGAGCTTGAAGACCTTCGCGCGGGTGGCGCCTCGGGCCCCGGGCATGCGCAGAACGTAGTCAACAACCAGCAATTGGGCCGTTGACGCGATGCTGCGCAGCGTAACGCTCAGGGTCACCGTGTCGCCCACCGCCACGCGGGTCGGGGCAAGCTCCAGGGCCACCAGCGTCACCTGCGGCGCCCCGGCGCCGAGCAACGCGAGCGCCGTGGGATGGCCCTGCTTGACCAGGGTACGCAGGGCGTGGCGGATGATCCAGACCCGCTCCGCACTGGCCCCTTCGCGCCAGCGCGCGAGGGTGGTCAGCACCAGGTCGGGATGATCCCGGGCGATGTCATTTAGATTATTGGCCACCGACTTGCGCACATAGGCCGACGGATCATCCTTCAGGCGCTCCAGCAGGTCGAGCACCGGCGCGGGATCGGCGACAAACTGCGGCAAGCGCGCGGCCCAGGGCAGGCGCGGGCGGGTCCCCTCGCTTACCAGGCGCCGGACGTGGAAACTGGGGTCGGTGACCCACACCTGAAGCGTCCGCAGGGTCCGCTCAGGATGGCGCGTCAGAAAGGGACGGATGGCATACTCGGCCGTGTGGCGTTGGGTAATGGCGTGCATGGCCGCCAGCGACTCCTCGACATGATCGAGGCCATAGTGCTCCACAAACGCCGCCAGCGGCATCAGCCACCAGCCGTCGGTGAACATACCCTCGGCCTCGGTGTGGGGTGGGCCGAGGATCGCCAGCAGCACCTGCAGCGCCGTAGGATAATCGGGCGGCAGATGGGCGCGCAGGCCAGCGGCGATCACCGCAACGCGGGCCTTCAACTCCAGGGGCTCAAGCTGCGGCGCGACGGCGGCCACGAACGCCGCCTCCGGGAACGACGGGGCCACGGCGCCGATGCGTCGGGCCAGATCCACTACCAGATCCGGCCCGAAGTGGTGTTTGAAGGGCTGCGGGTCACGTGGCACGGGGCGCTCCTGGCCGTCTCGCGCAGACTCAAAAGGGCCGAGCGGTGTACCGCTGCGGCCCTGGAGGTATGGTCACCGCCTACTGCTGAATGGCGGGGTGCGCCACTAGATAGTCCAGCGCGTCCTGAACCGTCTCGATCTTTTCGGCGTCATCATCGCTGATTTCGATATCGAACTCTTCCTCGATGGACATAATCAGTTCAACCAGGTCGAGCGAATCGGCCTTAAGATCCTTGGCAAACGAGGCGCCAGGCACAACCTGCGTTTCATCAACGCCGAGCTGTTCGGCGACAATTTTCCGCAGGCGCTCTTCGATATCGGCTGATTGCATGGTACACCCTTTCATCTCACACCACGGACACCGCACGCGCCGGTGACGCGCATCACGACTCCTCGGACGTTGAGCGATAACGCATCACCACCGTACCGAGGACACCGTTAACGAACCGGCTGGAATTATCGCTACCGAACTGCTTGGCCAGTTCCACGGCTTCATTGATCACCGCCTTCACCGGCGTGCGTTCAACCTCGTCGACCAGCAATTCGTAGATGGCAATGCGCAGGATGGCCTTATCCACGCCAGGCATCTGCGTAATGGGCCAGTTTGGGGCAGCCTCCTCGATGATCCGGTCCAGGTAGGAACGATGCTCCCAGACGCCAAAGACCAGATTGCGCAGAAAGCGTTCGCCATCGGCGGCGAAGGCCTCCTCTTCGAGCCGGCGCTCATAGACCACATCAATCGGGTGGTCCGTAGCATCAACCTCGAAGAGAATCTGCAACGCGGCGATGCGGACGCGATGACGCAGACTACCCACGCAGGACCTCCCGAGCGTGCAGCAAGCGGCCTTTGTGAGCGGCGCGCGCCGGGCCACGGTTCAAGTCGGCCCTGGCCACGCCAGAAAGCGTTGCCGGACGGTGCGCCGGCAGGCGGTGCGCCGAGCGCGAAGCACCATGAACCGCGA
This sequence comes from Chloroflexaceae bacterium, assembly GCA_026417815.1. GTDB lineage: Bacteria > Chloroflexota > Chloroflexia > Chloroflexales > Chloroflexaceae > JACAEO01. Next base: position 4,670 of record JAOACN010000042.1, read on the forward strand.
CCTGCGGTTCCCCGCGGAACGCCGCCTCCGGGCACCCGGGCCAATCGCTGGCCACGGCGCCCTTCCGGGTACTGCGGCGCGACCGATCGTGGCCATGCTCCGCCGTCAGGCCCCGGTACGCGCCGGGGGGCCACGCGCCAGGATAAGGGCGCCTTGATCGGTTACACAGCAGCGGCGGCAGCGCGCTCCTCCTTCCAGGTACGGAGCAACTCGCCAACGTAGGCCGTGTGGTGACGAGCGGCGCGGAACTCCGGATCATCGATCAGGGCCAGTTGGAAGGGGATGGTTGTTTTGATCCCCGTAATCACACACTCGTTGAGCGCCCGGCGCATGCGGTTCAGGGCATCATCGCGGGTGTCGCCCCACGTAATGATCTTCGCCAGCAACGAGTCGTAGTGCCGAGGAGGGGTGTAGCCCGCATAGAGATGCGAGTCAACGCGCACTCCAGGGCCGCCGGGCGGCAAATAGAACTCGATCTCGCCGCCGGCCGGGAGGAAGTCCCGTTCGGGATCTTCCGCGTTAATACGACACTCCACTGCATGCCGTACTAGTTTAATATCATTTTGTTGCAGCGTCAAGCGTTCTCCAGAGGCGATCAGCAATTGCCAGCGCACCAGATCCACCCCGGTCACCATTTCGGTCACCGGGTGTTCAACCTGAATGCGCGTATTCATTTCGATGAAGTAATAATTCCCCTCCTGATCCATGAGAAATTCAAGTGTTCCCGCATTCACATAGCCAATGGAGGCAATACCACGCACGGCATCGGCGCCCATCTTCGCCCGCACCTCGGGGGTGACGATCGGCGAGGGGGCCTCCTCGACGATCTTCTGGTGGCGGCGCTGGGCCGAGCAGTCGCGTTCACCGAGGTGGATGGCGTGGCCGTAACGGTCGGCGAGCACCTGGATCTCGACGTGGCGCACCTTCGTGAGGTACTTCTCCAGCAGCAGATCGCCGCGCCCGAAGGCTGCCTCGGCCTCGGCGCGCGCGGTGGGATAGGCGCGCACGAGGTCGCCTTCGTCATAGGCCACGCGCATGCCGCGCCCGCCGCCGCCCGCGGAGGGCTTGAGCAGCACCGGGTAGCCGATCTGCCGGGCGATGTCAATCGCCTCTTCGAGATTGCGCAACTCGCCTTCCGAACCGGGTACCGTCGGCACCCCGGCGGCGCGCATCGTCTGGCGCCCGATGGCCTTGTCGCCCATGAGGCGCATCGTCTCGGCGGAGGGGCCAACGAAAGTCAGTTTGACATCGGCGCACATCTCGGCAAAGTAGGGGTTTTCCGAAAGAAAGCCATAGCCGGGATGCACACCATCGCAACCGGTGATCAGCGCGGCGGTGATCAGGGCCGGAGGATTGAGGTACGACTTGGCGGCGGCGGCCGGACCAATGCAGACCGCTTCATCGGCCAGGCGGACGGCGAGCGAGTCGCGATCGGCCTCGCTGTAGGCGACAACGCTTTTGATGCCCAGTTCCTGACACGCGCGAACGATCCGAACGGCAATTTCGCCCCTGTTGGCGATGAGGACTTTGTTGAGCATACTGGCCCCGGGAGTCAACTATGTCATCACCATCCCACCATCGATGGTAAAAGTCTGGCCGGTAATGTAGGCCGCCGCATCAGAGGCGAGGAAGCAAACCAGACCGGCCACTTCCTCGGGTCGCCCGAAGCGCCCGAGGGGAATGGTATCGAGAATGGTCTTGCGGGTCCCCTCGCCGAGGGAATGGGTCATTTCGGTTTCGATAAAGCCGGGCGCGACGGCATTGACGGTGATGTTGCGACTGGCCATTTCACGGGCGGTGGCGCGGGTAAAGCCAATCATCCCGGCCTTGGCGGCCGCGTAATTGGCCTGGCCGGCATTGCCGATCAGGCCGATCACCGAGGCCAGGTTGATGATGCGCCCGCTGCGTTGCCGGCCCATGGGGCGCAGGGCGGCGCGCGTGCAGAGAAACGCTCCGCGGAGGTTGGTATTGATCACGTCATCAAAATCGGCGTCTTTCATCCGCATGATCAGCGTATCGCGGGTGATCCCGGCGTTATTGACCAGGATATCCAGGCGCCCCAGGCTATCGAGGGCGCTCTTGATCAGGCGGTCGGCCGCCTCGGCCTGAGAGACATCGGCCTGCACGGCAAGCGCCTGCCCGCCCGCGGCGCCGATCGCCGCGACCGTCGCCTCGGCGGCGGCAGCGTTCTCGCGGTAGTTGACGATCACCGCCGCGCCGGCAGCAGCGAGCGTCGCGGCGATGGCGCGGCCAATGCCGCGGCTTGCGCCGGTTACCACTGCCACCCTGCCTGTCAGATCGATCTTCATCGCGCCTGTTACTCCGTCCAAGCCTCGTTGCCGGGTTACGCCCGTAAGACTGAAGCAGCGGTTGCGCCGCTGCTTCGGCCATACGGAGCGGAGGCGCGGAAGAGGCTGCGCCTCCCCGCGCCCCTTCCAGGCGAAGCGCCGTGTTACCCCTCGGCCATCTCAAACAGCGTCTGCCCGTTGATCGCCACCAGGTTCCGGCGACCGTGGGCCGCTTTCAGGGCATCGGGCGTATAATCGGTCGAGGTGATCACGACCCCCTTGCGGATGTCCTGGCGCTTCATGTCCTGCACCAGGCTCTCGATCGTTCCCGGACGGACCTTGTCGGCCACGGTCAGGCGCAGAAGGAAACGTTCCCCCTCGTACTCCATTTCAATATCGAGGTGCTTGTCCTTGTCAATGAAGCGGTAATCCTTGAACACAAAGCCCTTCTTGCGGTAGAGGGCCACCACGTAGGAGCCAAGTTGCGGCAGCGAGAGGCCCTGCAGATCCTCGAGCGTGCGCACCACGCCGGGGCGTTCGAGGCGCCCGCCACGCTCGGCGATCTGTTGCTGGGTCTCACGGTTGCGCTGCTCGGCGCGGCCGGCCATCACCGTGCCGAAGGTGGGGAAGGGGATCAGGGCAAAGAGCGAGAACGAGGCATACACGAACAGCAGTTCGTCGAAGCTCACCGGGGCCGGCGGGGCATCGGCGCGCAGTTGCAACACCGGCATCGGCACAATGCCGGCCTGACCCAGGGCCCCATAGATTGCCGCGAACGCAAGGCCAAAGAGAAAGCCGGTGATGCCCAGCACGAACCCGTGGGTAAGGTAATCGCCCTTGACGCGGCGGCCCAGAAACAGACCGGCCATCACCGGCACGATGCCGGCGAGGATCTGCAGCACGTTGCTGGCCAGGAACAGGGCGCACCAGGCCAGGGCCATCAGCGCGGCGACCAGCAGCGTCTGCCCCCACTCGACCCGCGCGAACGACGCGCCGATGCGTTGCATCAGCGGCGGGCGCGCCGGCTGCTCCGCGTCCTCCGCCTGCGCCGTGGAGGCGCGCTCTTCCGATTTGGTATCTACACTCATCGAAATGACTCCCCGAAGGGCACGCCACACGCGCAGGCTAACGCCCGCCGCGCTGGCGGATTACGAGTTTGCAAGCAGTTCGTCAACCGCCTCGCGCAACTTGCCGATGTCGGCGAAGGAGCGATAGACCGACGCGAAACGAATGTACGCCACCTCATCCAGGTCACGCAGGCGGCGCATCACTTCATCGCCGATCGTTTTGCTGCTGACCTCCTGCTCGTCGGTGGCCATAATCGCCGCCTCGACGTCGTTGACCAGTTGTTCGAGCTGTTGCGCCGAGACGGGGCGGCGGTAGCAGGCCGTGCGAACGCCGCGCATCACCTTCTCGCGGTCGTAGGGTTCCCGCTCGCCGTCCTTCTTCACCACCGTCAGGCTGACCGACTCGATCCGCTCGTAGGTTGTAAAGCGGCGAGTACAACTCCGACACTTCCGGCGCCGGCGAATGATCTCACCGTCGTTCAGCTTGCGGGTGTCGAGCACATCGGTATCAGGATGTTGGCAGTAGGGGCAACGCATAACAACCACCGGCCCGCCGTTGCGATCGGTCCTCCAGCGCATTATAGCACAGGGGAGGGGTGGGACTCTGGAAGTCCTGCGCCCTCCCTCGGGCAGGGAAAACGCCAGCGAGCGCAACCCTCCCCGACCCTTCCACGAGCAGGGGGATGGGTTTCCCCATCCCCCTCCCACGCGGCTGCGCCGCACAGCAACGGAAAACGAAGGCTTCGCGGGAGGGCTACGCCCTCCCGGACCCTGGCGCGCGGGGTCCGATCAGGCGACCACCTCCAGGGTTCTGGCATCGACGTGCCTGGGGCGAATCTCGACCTTACGCTGAAAGGCCCGTTCGAAGAGCGCGGCGCGGCGATTGGCCTCCCAGATCTCCACCGTGGCATCGCCACGGCTATCCACGAGGATGCACACCGGATCGCCCAGTTCCACGCGCACCTCGCGCACCACCTGGCTCTTGCTGCGCTCCAGGTACTCGGCGATGCGCAACAGGGCGCTGAGGCGCATGATGCGCAACGTGTCGCCAGGTTGAAGCAACCCGGCATAGGGATGGAGATCGGCCCAGCCCTTGCGGTGGTTGCGCACCAGCGCGCCAAGGATGATGATCTCGCGGTGGGTGAAGCCAAGCAGGGCGGCGTTGTGGATCAGGTACTCGCCGTGCTTGTGGTGATCGTAGTACCCGACAATGACGCCTATGTCGTGGAGCGTCGCGGCGTAGCCAAGCAACTCCCGCTCCCAGGGGCCGTAGCGGTGCAGTGGCGCAAGCTGGTCGAAGAGGCTCAAACACAGGCTGGCGACCTTACCGCAGTGCTCCTGTTCGTAGTCGTCGAGGCGGGCCAGGTTGAGCACGCTGAAGGCGCGCGGATCGTCAATTAACGGCGGTTCCATCCCACGCAGGAAGTGGCTGTAAAAGAGGCCCTCGCGCACCCCCTGGCCGCTGACCACCAGTTCACTGAACCCGCCCCGCTCCATCAACTGATCGATTATTATCGCCCCGGCCAGGGTGACATCCGCGCGGTCGGCCTTGAGGCCGGGGATCTGCTCGCGCTCGCGGCGGTTCTTGCGCGCCAGTTGCTCGATGATCCCCAGCAGGGCCAGACGGGTCAACACATAGCCATGCACGCGGTCGAGCGGATACTGGCGCTGCTTCTGATCTATGCGCGCCAGCGTGCGCACCGTGCCGCCCATGCCGGCCAGCACCCGACCCTCGCCGGCACGCAGCCAGTCGAGATCGGCGAAGACCTGCCGCGCCGCGCCCACCAGCGCCCGCAGGTCGGCCTTGCTGATCGGATCGCTTTTGACGTAGCGTTCGGTGAAACGCACCACGCCCGCCTGGGCCGAGAACGACTCCACCAGACGACGGTTAACGATCGCGTCTACCTGGGTCGAGCCGCCCCCGGTGTCGAAAATGAAGCCATCGCGCAGATTGAGGGCGTTCACCGCCCCCACGTAGGCGTAGTAGGCCTCCTCGCGCGCAGAGATGATCCGCAGATCCAGGTCGGTCTGGCTCCGCAGCGCCTCCCAGAAGACCTCCTGATTGCTCGCCTCGCGAATGGCGCTGGTGCCGACGGCAATGATCTCCTCAACGCCGGTGTTCCGGCACAGCCGTTCAAACATCGCCAGGGCCTCGACGGCGCGGCGAATGGGCAGTGGTTGGAGGGCGCCGCTGGCATCCACGCCCTCGGCCAGACGCACGACCTCGCTCACCTCGTCAACCAGCCGGAAACACCGTCCTGGCGCGTAGGCCATCACGATCAGACGGGTGGTGTTCGAGCCGAGATCGATAATTCCAATTTTACGCATAGGTGTTGTCGACGCTATGAAGGGGGGAGAGGTTCCTTCCCGCCTCTGATGTTCTGCCTCCAGGTTGTTGATTCGCGGTAGCGTCACCTCAGGGAAGGTTGGGGGCCTGCGACTCCCAGAAAGAAATCCATGTTCTTTCGAGGAGCCTGAGTCCTCCAAACCTCCCCACAGAAGAGAGATGACAAAGCAACGCTACCGCACCACGTCGGCGATTGTCACGGCGACGATGTCAAGATCGTCATACGTGATCACCAGGGGCGGCAGCAGGCGCAACACATTCGGGCCGGCGGGCAGGGCCAGCACGCCCCGTTCGAGGAGGGCCTGCAGGTAGGGCTGCACGCGGGTCCGCAGTTCAATGCCCACGAGCAGGCCCAGGCCGCGCACCTCGCGCGCGGCGGGCAGGTGCAGGGCGCGCAGGCGCTCCATGAGCCACGCTCCCTTCTCGGCGGCCTGACGC
>JAOACN010000641.1 GCA_026417815.1 Chloroflexaceae bacterium
CGTAACCACCTCGCGGGTCATAATGGGCTCAACGGTGAGCTTGCTGAGCAGGTAGTTCAACTCCCAGACACTCAGGGTCGTCGCCTGCGAGGGCGAGGCATTGAGCAGATCCTTCATCGAGACGATCCCGACCAGTTTGCCGTGGGAGACCACCGGCGCGCGTCGGATGCGCTCGGTGCGCATCAGGTGCAGGGCATCGTTGATCGTCGTCTCGGGTGTAACGGTGATGATCGGGCGCGACATCCGCTCGCCGACAAGCATGGCTACCTCCTCGTAGACCATCCGGCACTCTTGACTCAGGACGGGCCAGTTACGACCCTCAGTTTACTATAGCATATTCCCCGGGGGCTACCAGTGCGAACCCCGCAACGTGCGATGCGAAAGCGATGCATCGTTCCGCGCGGAGCGAAGTATAATAGTTTCGCTGCGCGGGTGTAGGGAAACCCGGTTTCCCCACGCCCCCGTGTGGGGGAGGGCGTCGCCCTCAGAAGGCAATCGGATAACCTGGTTATCCGAACCGGTTTTGAATAGGCGCCAGGCCGTCGAGGAGGACAGCATGGAAGAGGTGGTGATCGTTGGCGCGGCCCGCACGCCGATTGGCAAGTTCAACGGCGCATACGCCAGTCTCAGCGCGACCGATCTGGGGGCCGGGGCGGTGCGCGCGGCCGTGAGCCGCGCGGGGATTGACCCGGCCAGCGTGGACGAGTGCATTATGGGCAACGTCGTGAGCGCGGGGCTGGGCCAGGCGCCAGCGCGCCAGGCGGCGATCAAGGGCGGCCTGCCCGACAGCGTGGGCGCCTTCGCGGTGAACAAGGTCTGCGGCAGCGGCCTCAAGGCGGTTATGCTCGGCGCGGCGTTGATCCGCTCCGGCGAGGCCGAGGTGATCGTGGCCGGCGGTATGGAACACATGAGCAACGCCCCCTACCTGCTCCCCGGCGCGCGCCACGGCTACCGCCTCGGCAACGGTGAAGTGATTGACGCTATGGTCCACGACGGCCTGTGGTGCGCCTTCGAGCACCAGCATATGGGCAATGCCGCCGAGTGGATCGCCCGGAGCTTCAAGGTCACCCGCGAGCAGCAGGACACCTACGCCCTCCAGTCGCACCAGCGGGCCATTGCCGCCATTGATGGAGGACGCTTCGCCGATGAGATCGCGCCCGTCAGCGTGCCCGGCCCGAAGGGCCAGACCGTGACGATCGACACCGACGAATGTCCGCGCCGTGACAGTTCGCTGCAGGCCCTGGCGCGGCTGCGCCCGGCCTTTGAAGAGAACGGCACCGTCACCGCGGGCAACGCCCCTGGCATCACCGACGGCGCCGCGGCGCTGGTGCTGATGAGCGGCGCCCGCGCCGCCCGTCTGGGCCTGAACCCCCTGGCGCGGGTGGAACACGCCGCCCAGGCCGCCGTGCCGCCGCGAGAGGTCTTCACCGCGCCGCCGCTGGCCATCCAGCGCCTGATGGATCGCGCCGGCGCCACGGTGGATGATTACGATCTCTTCGAACTGAACGAAGCCTTCGCGGCCCAGGTGGTGGCCAATATCCGCGCCGGACACCTGGATGTGGATCGGGTCAATGTCAACGGCGGCGCGATCGCCCTCGGGCACCCCATCGGGGCCAGCGGCGCCCGCGTGCTGGTGACGCTGATCCACGCCCTGCGGCAGCGCGGCGGACGGCGGGGCATCGCCTCCCTCTGCCTCGGCGGCGGCGAAGCCGTGGCCCTCGCGGTGGAGGTTTTCTGATAGCGGGGAAACCAGGTTTCCCCACGCCCCTGCCCGCCGGGAGGGGTTGGTCCGTGCGACGAAGCCGCGGAGGGACCGAGATGGATCGTCTCACACCCGAACTGATCCTGCACGATCTGGGAACCACGACCCTGCCTGGCACCGTCCACTGCTACGACACGGTCGGTTCGACCATGGATCTGGCGCGCGAGTGGCTGGCTACGCACCCTGAGGACCCCGGGCCGCTGCTCATCACCGCCGAGGTGCAGACGAGCGGTCGCGGGCGCCTGGGCCGCCGCTGGGAAGCCCCCGTCGGCGC
>JAOACN010000679.1 GCA_026417815.1 Chloroflexaceae bacterium
CAGATGTGTATAAGAGACAGCGCGGAGGGCGGTCAGTTGCTGGGAGGGGTTGTAGCGCCCGTCGTTGATCAGGTCGGCGGGATGGTCGGTGAGGCCGAGGCCGAAGGCGTTGCTCGCGGGCAGCGTGGCGGGCAGGGGTGCGTTCAGATCCAGGCGGATGATCGCGTTGTTCTCCTGGAGCGTCACGTACACCGCGCTGCTGTCGGGCGTAAAGGCGATCCCTTCGGGCTCCAGCCCCCCGGGAGCGTTCGACACCAGCGGGTTGCCGGAGACATCGTAGCGCCGGTCGGCCGCGATCCCAGGCAGGCTGCTCAGGTCGGGCAGTTCGACGATGCTGAAGGGCACGCTCGTCGAGCTGGCCGGGTCGAAGGCGCTGAGGTCAGCCACGCCAATCGCGCCCGCGCCGCCATCGTCGGTGGCGTTCACCTGCTCGGCCTCAATCGCCACTACGGCGAAGCGCCCATCGGGGCCAATCTCCACCGAGTCGGGCTGGCGCCCGATGGTCGCGGTTGCCAGCAACGCCCCGTCGGAGAGACGGTACACCAGGAACTGGCCGCTGCGCGGCGACGATGCCCCGGCCACGGCGACGAAGAGGTCCTTCGTGGGATGGATGGCCGCCGAGGTCAGATTGGGCACGCCGCTGATGCGCCGGATGCGCTGGATGTTGAGCAGATCGCTGGTGTCGAGCACATCAATGCTGCCGTCGCCGGCGTTGGTGAGCACCCCGCGGTCGCCGCGCACGCTGATGATCTCGGCGCCGTTGGCCCCCAGGCCGGTGTTGTAACTACCGGTAGCCACCAGCGCCGGCGGAGTTGCGCGGGGGCGAAGGTACAACCTCAGCACGCTGGGGTCGTGGTCGCTGGCGTTGCTCGCCGCGCTGAACTCGGCATTCACGTGGACCGTATCGTACTGCGCGCCGCTGTCGCGCAGGTTGCGGCTGATGAGGATGCTGTCCAGCACCTGCGAGTTGCCCTCGAAGATGTAGGTGTACTGCTCGCTGGCCGGCTGGTTCAGTTTCGGATCAAACAGCACCGGCGTGCCCGCGCCGCCCGGCGTGCCCTTGACGATGTTGAGCGTTTCCGAGAACTGGAAGTCGTTCAGATCGCCCAGGACGACGATATTGGCGTTGGGGTCAATCGCCAGCACGCTGTCAACGAAATCGTTGACGATCTGGGCCTGCTGGTGCCGCTGAACCTCGGTAGAACGCGTCGGGGGCTGGAAGCGGCCCGACAGCGGCTGGTCGCCGCCCTTCGAGTTGAAGTGATTGTTGACCACGAAGAGCGTTTGCCCATTGTAGCGGAACTCGCCCACCAGCGGCTTGCGGCTGTTGTTGAAGGCCGGATTGGTGGGGTCAATGCGCCCGGGGCTGAAGCTCAGTTCGGGCCGCCCGCCGTTGTTGACCACGCTCACCGCCGCGGTTGGCGCGCCGCCGGGCCGATCCACGAAGCTCAGACCGCGATCGGTGCGGAAGAGGAAGGCCACACGGATGTTCCCGCCCGGCTCGCCGCCGTCCTGATTGGCCACGGGGTCAATCTGGCGGTAGGAATAGGTTGGGCCGCCCACGGCTACGATGGCGTTGATCAGGGTCTCGAAGGTGCGCGAGGCGTCAACGTTCGTGTCCGCCGTGCCGCCGGTTGCGCCGTTATTGTCCTGCACTTCTTGCAGGGCCACGATGTCGGGCGCGCCCATGTTGTTGACGACGATGCGCGCGATGGCATCGCGCCGTTCGGGGGTGACGGTGTCGGCGGCGAAGTTCTCGATGTTGAACGTGCCGATGGTTAGCCGGTCAACCGCGCCGGTAAGGTTGGTCACCTCCTGCGTAAGGCCACCCGGCACAGCGGGGGGCAGCGGCTGGGTGATCAGCAGCTTGAAGTTGGCGAAGCTGTAGTCCATCACGCCCACCACCGCGCCGGAGCCGGGGAAGCGGTCGCCGACGTTCACCTGGGGCGTGGGCAGAATGACGTCATCCAGGATAATGCGCTCGGGGTTGAGATCGGTGGGCGTGATCACCAGGCCGCCGCGGGGGGTGCGCAGGCCCTGACCCGTCCCGTTGTCGGCCAGGACCACGATCTCGCCGAAGTTGTTGGTCGGCCCCACAACCACCGCGTCGTTGACCTGGACGCGCATGCCCTCGAGGCTCTCGAAGAAATCAATGCCGTTGGCGGCGGGGTTGAAGACGTAGCCAGCCGTCTCGACGGTGTTGGTCGGCGTGGCCCCGGGGCTGCCGAAGACGGTCGCCGTGGCCGGGGGCACGCGCCCGCCCTGGCCGATCACCACTGGAGTGGGCAAGGGGTTGCCGCGGGAGATTAGCCGGATCACCCGGTTATCGGCGGCAGACGTGGTCGCGTTGAGGTTGGTGATGGTCAGATTGTTCCAGGCGCTGCTGCCCGAGACACAGGCGGCGCTGGTGCAACCCGGGCGGATCTCCACCGGGCGCCCGCTGACCTCCAGGCGGTCGCCGACCTGCACCGGGCCGCTGCCGCCCTGGGTGATCACCGCCTGGCCGCTGCCGGTGAAGACGAAGATGCCCTCGGAGGTGGCGTCGTTGGCGTCAGGCTCGGGGTCCTGGAGATAGAACCCGTTGGGACGCACAACGGTGACAATGCCCGGCACGTTCTCGACCCGGCTGCCGAAGGAGATGGCGTTATCGGCGATAACCGGCACAAGCGGCGAGACGTGCGCGGCGCCCTGGATGTCGCGGATGCGCACCCCCGGCGCCGGTGGCGCCACGGTGCTGAAGGTGGCGACGAAGTCGGCCGCCATCGTGTCGGGCGGGTCGCTTACGTCTAGATCGGTGACCAGGGCCGCAACCACGGTCAGGGTGCAGGTCTCGCTGAAGGCGAAGTCGGCGGCGGGATTGATGGTGAACGTGGTCGGCCCGCCGGAAACAGCGACATTACTCGCCGAGACGGTGCGTGTTCCGCTGGAGGCGCAGGCCAGGGTGAACCAGTCGCCGCTGACGGCCACCGGCTCGCTGAAGGTCACGGTGACATCGCTGGCGAGAGGCACGTTGGCGGCGCCGTTGGCCGGAGCGGTGCCGGCCACCGACGGGGCCGCGTCGCTGCCCAGGGCAGTGCCGATAATGGTGACATTATCGAAGCGCCAGGTGCCGGTGGTAGCATAGTTCGAGCCGGGGTTCGAAGCCACATAGGTCGAGCCGCCGGTCGCGAACGCTGCGACGACACGGAAAATGACGTTGGGGTTGTTGTTCACCGCCGGAATGGCGCTGAAGTCGAAACTGCGGCTGAACCAGGCGTCGCCCGCGTTGGCGGTATAGACGCTGGCCTCGGCAAAGGTCGCGCCGCCGTCGGTGGAGTACAGCAGCACGGCCGTATTGGCGGCGGAGTTGCTGTGCCGGTGGTCCCAACTGAAGACGATGTTCTCGTAGCCCGCCGTGCTCACGGCGAACTGCGCTCCCGCGGTGCGGTTGTTCGTACCCTGGGCGGGATACGTGGTGGTGTTCCAGCCCGAGTCAGGCGGGCGTGGCCCGACGCGCCCGGTGGCGAAGGACGCCGTGGTCCCGCCCACCAGGGTGGCCGTTCCCGAACCAACCGCGGGTGTAACGGTGTCGTTGTCGAAGGTCCACTGGGTAATGGTGGTGGTGGCGCGAGCGAGTTGCGGAAAGGGTCCGACGAAGGAGACGAGCACGGCGAGCAGCAGGACGCTGATGCTCGCCAGGCGCGCGACGGCGCGCCGATGGGGTTGCGACGATGCCATAACTTCCCTTTCTCCCCTGAACCGATACGCGCAGCACACGGCACAGCGCCCTGGCGACGCCGGGCGTCGTAAGCGAGCGACGTGGCCAGCTTGCGCTCACCCTGTCGGGGGAGGGCGCACGCATTGCTTGTTCCGTCGGGGCTGCGCCTTCGATGGTAGCAGGGGAATGTTAAGACTCGTCGGATGACGGGATGACAAACTGGTGTCTCTGGGGGTGAATCTTTTTTTAACTGCGTGAAGCCAGAAGGGGGGTGGGGAAACCAGGTTTCCCCCACCTGATGGGAGGGTCCGAGAGGGCGCAGCCCTCCCAGGTCTTCTCACGGCCGATCAATGCGCGGCTGCATCCAGTAGAGGGCCTGCGCCGCGCCCTGCTCGGCGCTGACGCGCAGCACCAGGTCCCCCTCCTGGCCCACGAAGGATGCCAGGTCGGCGCTGATGGCCGTCAGGGCGCCGTCGGGCAGCGCGCTCCCCTCGTAGAGGAGCTCGTTGTTGAAGGTGACCAGGACGTCCATCCCCGGCCCGCGGGCCTCCCGGGCGAAGCCGATGGTGGCGAGGAAGAACTGGCCCGCCTGGATCTGCGGCAGGTCGAAACGCGCCTCGATGAAGGTTCTGCCGTCGCCCGCGGCCTCCGGGGCCAGCGGCGGGAAGGTCAACAGCGCGGCAGGGGCCAGGCTGCCGTCTTCGAGGCGGATCACCCTGACGATGTCGGCCCAGCCCCCCGCCTCGGGGTTGCCCTGCGGCGCGCCGAAGGCGATGGGGCCGGCGCTGGTCGTCCAGCGTGCGGTGGGGGCAAGGTCGAGCAGCCCGATGGAGCCGGGCGCGGGGGCCAGCGTAGGCGTCGGAGCCGCCGGGGTGGCCGTTCCGACCGGGGTGGCCGTCGTGGCGAGGGTGGGCGAGGGCGCCTGGGTGGGCGAGGGCGTCGGAGCAGGAGAGGGCGCCTCCGTGGGGATGGCCGTCGGCTCGGGCGCGGGGGTGGCCTCGGCCACCAGGACGCGGACGATGGCGACGGTCTCTTTGTCGCCGGCGCGGGCGACGAGGCGGAAGTCGGTGGTGCGCTCGGGGCGGAAGGAGCGTTCGCCGAGCGGGGGAACGTCGCCGAACTGGTCAATCTGCACCCGCTCGGCCCCGCGCACGTCCCAGGCGACGGTTACCGGCTCGCCCGGCGCTACCACCTCCGGGTTGACGGTGAAATAGGCGATCTGCGGGGCGCCTGGTTGCGGCGAGGGGGCGATGGTGGCCGTGGCGGGCGGGGGCGGGTTGCCGCCGGGCGGGTTGTTGAGCAGCAGTCCCGCGAGCAGGGCCAGGGCGAGCAGGCCGACGGCGGCCAGGGGCGCCCAGAGGGGCAGCAGGGCCACGCGGGTGAACTCGGCCCGCGCCTCCACCGGGCCGGCCTCGTCGCTCTCGGCGAAGACGCTGAAACGTAGTGGTTCGGCGCCGCCGAAGAGCCGCCGCGGCGCCAGGACGGTGAGCGGCACCCTGGCGCTCTGGCCGGGGGCCAGGTGCACGCTCTCCTGCCCGAACTCGTAGGCCAGCAGGCGCCGGGGATCGTCGGCGCTCAGCACAAAGGTTGCCGCGGTGTTCCCGTCGTTGCGGAGGGTCAGGCTGTACTCGCCCTCCATGCGCCCGCTGGCCCGTTCGGGGGTGATGGCGATACGCGGGGCGACGAAGGGCCGCACCGAGCAGACGACGCGGGCCGTGGCCTCGCGCTCGGGCGCGGTCGCCCCGCGGGCGCGGAGCAGCGCCGGGTACTCCCCGGCGGCATGGCGGTGGTCGGCGGGCACGGTGATGAGCAGCGTCAGGCGCGCCCGGGCGTCCGGGCCGAGTTCAACCGGCGGATCGGCGGCGCTGATCCACTCGGCGGGCACGCCCTCCAGGCTCAGGCTGAAGCGCTCGACCCCGGGGCCGCGATGGTGGACCTGGGCCGCGACAACCGTGGGCCGTCCGGGGGTCAGTTCGACGCGCTCGCGTTCGGGGGTCAGGCTGACGACCGGCCCGGCGGGAACGGGCGGCGGGGTCTCCAGCAAGCCGCTGAGGAGCGGTTCGGACGCGGCCGCCGGAGGGGCCGCGGGGGGCAGGGCGGCTTCTACCTGGCGCAGGGCCTCGGCCAGATCGCCGGCATGCGCGAAGCGTTCCTCGGGCGCCTTGGCCAGGCAGCGCAGCACAATCGTCTCGAGGGCGGCGGGGATCTCCGGGCGCACCAGGCGCGGCGGCACGGGCCGGGCGCGCAGGTGCTTCTCGGCGGCCCGCTCCAGGTCGCTCAGGTTGAAGGGGGGGACCCCGATCAGCAACTCGTACAGCAGCGTCCCCAGGCCGTATACGTCGCTGCGGGCGTCGGGCGGGCCGCCCCGGGCCTGCTCAGGGGTCAGGTAGGCCGGCGCGGCGGTGGCCTCGACCGGCAGCACCGGGGCGATGCCCAGGTCGCCCACCTTGAGCGTCGCCCCTTCGCCGACGCTGCTCAGCCGCAGCGCCTCGGGCCGTAGCGCGCCGTGGACGAGACCCGCGCGGTGGGCGTGGGCCAGCCCTTCGGCGCCCTGGCGCGCCAGGGCGAGGGCGCCGGCAATGCTCAGGCGGGTCCGCGTACCGCGCATCTGCTGGAGCAGGGCGCGCAGGGTTCCGCCCGCGGGCGCCTCGGTGGCGACGAAGACGTGCCCCTGCGCCTCGCCCAGGTCGTACACCGTGAGCAGATTGGGGTGGCGGAGCGCCGCGACGCGCCGCAGGCTCTCCAGCAGCCGTGCGCGCACCGCGGGATCGGCAGTCAGCGCCGGATCAAACACTTTCAGGGTGCAGAGCCGCCGCAGTTGCACGTGACGGGCGGTGTAGGTCGGTCCGGTCGGTCCGGTGACGAGGAGCGCCTCAAGCTGATAACTGCCCAGGAGCTGGCCGAGCAGGTCGGTCATAGGCGGTGCTTTT